>JBBDTL010000001.1:0-2287 GCA_040904465.1 Thermomicrobiaceae bacterium
GAAGAGCCGGCAAGCGGCGTGGTCTGGATATTCTTCGAAACGGAAGACGGCACAGAGGGATGGATCCGCGATATCGACGTCATCGAAGTCGAGGTTGACGACACGACTGATCAGGAAGACGAAAGCGATGCAGACGACGAAGAAAGTGACAACGACGGGTAAAAACCCGACGCTCTGCTATACTTCCTCGTAGTTTGCTCGCATTTTAACGCTCATTCGCCCTTCAATGACGAGGTCACACCATGCAGAAAGTTACGATAGTCGGATTGGGACTGATCGGCGCGTCCATCGGTCTCGGACTCCAGAAATGGGCCACCGAGGACGGGCAACGGAACTCTGTTCTTGAGATCAGTGGCTTCGACGTTGCCATCGAACATCAGAACTACGCCAAGAAGATCAAGGCTGTCAATCGCACTGAGTGGAATCTCGGCGACGCCGTCGAGGGAAGTGACGTCATCATTGTCGCCACACCGGTAAATGCCATCCGCGAAGTATTTGAAATCATCGCGGACCGCGCCCCACAGGACACGATCGTCACCGATACCGGGAGCACCAAGGCACAGGTCATGGAATGGGCCGACCAGCTCCTGCCCAAATCGATGAACTTCATCGGCGGGCATCCGATGGCCGGAAAAGCCGTCAGTATTGAAGGAGCCGAGGCGAACCTCTTCAAGGGCGCGGTCTGGTGCGTGTCTCCATCGGTCAACGCCAGTGATGAGTCGGTCCAGACGGTGCTCGGAATCGTGTCGGCACTTGATGCGGAACCGCGTTTCATTGACCCGCATGAGCATGACGGGTTTGTCGGAGCGGTCAGTCATCTCCCATTCATGCTGTCTATCGCGTTGACCCGTTCGGTCGCGATGGATAACTCATGGAAAGAGCTGTGCCAGCTTAGTTCGAGTGGATTTCGCGACATGTCGCGGCTCGCCGGGGGCGATCCGAAAATGCACAGAGACATTTGCGCCACGAACGGGGACAATATCGTCCGCTGGATCGACTCGGCTGTTGATCAGCTCACCGTAATGAGAGAGCTGATCCAGAATGGGTCGGACGAAGCAATGGAAGAGTTGCTCCAGGAGATGGACGGGGCCCAGCACGCTCGGGCGCAATGGATAACCAGCGCGCGCGATGGCAGGATGATGGACGAACCGGAAAGCGAAGTTTCCAACACGTCGGTTGGCGAGCAGATGCAACAGATGCTGTTCGGGAGTCTCTTCCGCCGGCGCCCCAAAGTCGGAAATGAGCAAGACGGAAAGAACGGGCGAAGTTAGCCAGCGTTCGAGGTAATCTGACCCGCGCAGACGCTAAACGGGCCTGGCGATATCGCCAGGCCCGTTCCCGTCCGTGCCAGAAGGCCGGAAGTGTGTCACCGATCAGGGAACGATCCGCCAGGAATCCGGCAACTTGTACCGATACAGGATAGGAATCGGTTCGCCCTGCCGGCGTATTCGTCCGCGATCCTGACGCTGGACCTCCTCGTAGCTGTTCTGTACCTGCACGATCCGTTGTTCTTTGAGGTTCAGAACCAGGACGCCAGTGTCCGCTGGCTTCAGGCTTTCCTGACGCATCGTTTCATCGAAAATCCGGAACGGCGGCAGTTGGGGATTGCTCAGCTCGTCGACCCAGCCGTGGAACGCGTCAGTATCATCCCGGGTATTGTGCTCGTCAAACTTCGAGAGCCCGGAGCGCACATCGTGAACGAACGTTTCGTCGAACGGCCTCGTGTACTCGAGCAACTCCTGCGTCGTCGACGGGTTACGGCTGCAAGCAGCGACGAGCATCTTGATCGTATGGCAGGGACCAACGAAGCTGGTGGTCCCTTCAGTATCAACGACTGTGAATCTAATGACACTCAACGTCCAGTAACCTAACCGTGTGTAATTGATTCGTTCGGGAGACTGGCCTGAGCCAATCTCAATCATCCTCGTTCAGGGCTTCGTCCGCAAACACAATATGGGTGTCTGAACATCGGCTCGGACGGACGCGCACCGCAATGACAGTCGGTCAGACGCGCACGGTTAATCGTAACATTGAGCATGGAAGCAACAGCGTCGAAGGTGAGTCCCAACGTGAATGAACACGCTATCCACCAGAACTCAGATACTCGCTACGCGCGTCAGCGCATTATTCCAGCAATTGGCGTGGACGGACAGGAACGCCTGGGTTCAGCGCGGGTCGCCGTACTCGGTGTCGGCGCCCTGGGAACACACATCGCCGATTCTCTGGCTCGCGCCGGGGTTGGGTTCATCCGGCTTGTCGATCGAGATGTGCCCGAGCTCAGCAATCT
>JBBDTL010000002.1:0-2211 GCA_040904465.1 Thermomicrobiaceae bacterium
TGACTACGTACTGACCGGAGGAGAGCTTCCTGCGGCAGTGATCGTTGACGCGGTGGGCCGGCTCGTTCCGGGAGTAATCCAGGAAGCATCAACTGCAGATGAATCTCATACGGGTGGCTTGCTGGAATACCCTCAATACACGCGCCCCTTCGAGTATCGCGGTCTGACTCCCCCGGAGATTCTGCTCAGTGGCCATCATGCCAACATTGAGCGCTGGCGCAAGGAGCAGTCGCTCGAACGAACCCGTACACGGCGACCAGACCTGCTGGACGGTGAAGACGACGAAAAGCACGACCGCGACTGAGAGATTGGAACGGCAATCGTGGATCTTAACCCTGGCAATCTTGTCGCGTGGATCATCGTGGGCTTCGTTGCCGGCTGGCTCGGAGCGACGCTCAGCACCGGCCGTGGATTCGGGTGTCTTGGCAACACGGCAATCGGGCTGGCCGGCGCGATCATCGGTGGATTGTTGTTTTCAGCGCTCGGCTTCAGCGGGACCTCCGGATTTCTCGGCAGTCTCGTCATCGCATCGATAGGCGCCGCACTCCTGCTCGTTCTGGCGAGCCTGCTTGGAGGACGTCGTTGATCCCCGACGATCAGGAAACGGTGGTCGAAGACTTCATCCGTATCGAACAGGTCGACAAGGAGTATGTGTCCGGCCAGCGAACCATCCGTGCTTTGAGAGGAATTAGTCTGACCATCTCAAGGGGTGAATGGGTAACCCTGCTCGGTCCTTCAGGATGCGGAAAATCAACGCTGCTCAATCTGCTGAGTGGCATCGACCGTCCCACGCGAGGGCGGGTCGTGATCAACGGCACTGAGATTTCAAGCCGATCCGAGGAGCAACTCTCAGCCTGGCGGGGACGCAACATCGGCATCATTTTCCAGTTCTTTCAGCTTATGCCGACCCTCACTGCGCTCGAAAACGTAGTTCTCCCGATGGACCTGGCGGGACTCGGACGCGATCGATCCCGTGCCCGCCTCCTCCTCGAGAGAGTAGGACTCGGCGAACTCGGTTCCAATCTTCCGAGTGAGCTTTCGGGTGGCGAGCAGCAGCGGGTCGCCATCGCCAGAGCGCTAGCGAATGACCCGCCACTTATTCTGGGCGACGAACCAACCGGGAATCTGGATTCTGAAACCGGGCAGCACGTTCTCGAACTTTTCCAGGAGCTCTGGCAACAGGGAAAGACGATCATAATGGTGACTCATGACCGTTCGAATGCCGGATACGGGTCTCGCACGATTGATCTCCGGGATGGAAAGGTCGTTCGCGATGTGCCCGCGGGTTCGACTTTCGATTTCGAGGAAGCAAGCGTACCGGTTCAATCATCGGGCCACGTCTAAGCCTGACAACTCGCCCTACTGTGAATGCACGTCCTACAATGAAAATACGGCACTATCGGCGAAACAGAAAGCGGGTGGCCTGAAGTGGCCACCCGCTTCGCGTTCTGGATTGAGAGGAGCTACTTACTCCTCGCGATACCAGTTGCCAATGTCCCACAGATCGGAGAGGAACGGGCCCGGGGCGTACCCCGCAAGGTCATTGGCCACAGTCTGGACACCAGTTCGGAAGACGATCGGGATTTCTACTCCGTCTTCCACAGAAATCCGGTTGCATTCCTGGAACAGTGATTCCTGCTCGTCCGGCTCCATCGCCGTCGCCATCGCCTGGATCACTTCGTCCATCTCATCACTGGCATACCGGTTCGGATTCTGACCGGACCAGTTGTTCTCTTGCGAGGCGATCTCCCAGGACGCATACCGCTGCGCCCAGTTGACTGGATACGTGTTGTCTGGACCGTTGGTGTACATTTGGATGTCAGCGTAGAAGTGACCGTAGGTGTCCGGGTTTCCGGGATCGGACGAGAAGAACACTGCGGCGTCCACCGCCTTCAGCTCAACATCGAACCCAATCGAGTCCAGGTCGTCCTTGACGATCTCCTGGTTGCTCTGACGAATCGAGTTGATCGAGGTCTGATACAGCATGTACATCGGCGTGCCGTTGTACTCGCGGACTCCGTCTCCATCGGTGTCTTCTGCACCGGCTTCGTCCAGGGCTGCGGCAGCCGCCTCCAGATCGAACTCCCAGCTCAGGTCCGGATTCACCACCCAGTCCGGCGCATTCAGGTTGTTCGCCGTGGTAACACCGCCTGGACCATAGAGATGATCGGCAATGACATCCCGCTGGATCGACAGCTTGATAGCATCTCG
>JBBDTL010000003.1:0-13521 GCA_040904465.1 Thermomicrobiaceae bacterium
AGGGAGGGGTCGTGGTCAACCGATTGGAGAAAACATCTCGCAGCCTGACGTATCGCAAGACAAGCGCTCAGCGACTCGAGGACTTAACGTTTTGCCGGAAAATCTCAATGGGCATGGTCGCGCAGGGATCACAGACGACTCGTCGCGACCGCATCTATCGAGCGAGGATACAGGGAGGCGTTCGGGTCAGGCGCTCGATGCGTGGTCGTCTTCATTTGAAGCGACGCTGGGCGGAGCGCGAACTGACGTCGATGAATTGCAGGGTGAATCGATAAGCCGTCGATTTATGACCGGCGCAGATAGCAGGCACGGGCAGCAGGAAGGACTAAGCGGCCCGGAACAATCACTCGATGAATCTGTGCCGCAACCCCCCGACTTCAAGAGAGATCTGCCTGATCCGGGTGAGACAGAACAATCGCTGGGCCATGAACAAAACGATCTTGCCGGTGAGTTTCGGCCCGTACAACAAAGCGGGCTCACCGAGCCGTTCGAAGTCGAACCGACCGAGGATCAGCCAGCGAGCGTATTCGGCATCTCAGAGGTAGCCCAGGAGTCGGACGATTCGACCGGTGGAACCGGGGTCAATGAGCTGAGTGCGGACGCTGGCGGTGACCGGCATCTGCCCATGGCGGGACAGGAAAACGCGTGTTGCCGGAACTGCCGGGATTTCCTTCCGTCAAAAGGGAGCAGAAGTGGCTGGTGTAACAATCCGTATGCATTCGCCAAGCGTACCGAGGTAGGCGGAGATAGGGTCGCCTGCCAGAGCACGTTCGGCAACTGGTGGTCACCGTCTGACGATTGGTGGATGGAGCGCGCCGATATCGCTCATCATTCAGCACCCACGCCGCTTGTCGATACAATGATCCGGCAAATCAGAGATCGAGAGATTGACGAACGCGGGTCGACGAACGCGACGGATAGATCGTAAGATAGGTCGGTACGAATCGGCTACCGCCAGAGGGGGCTGCGGATCGTGCCTTTTCGGGGGAGTGGGAGAACGGGAGAGCGTATGGGGTGGGGTGGTCACGACCTCACCGGCTTCGGCCGGTTCCTCAGACAAGCTCGTGAATATAAAGGCGTCAACCTGCGGGACGTCGAGAAAAAGACTCGCATTCCGCGCCGGCATTTGTCTGCGCTGGAGAGCGAGGATTTTGGTCAGCTCCCGCCATTGATTTACGCTCGAGGAATCGTCCGCAATTATGCACAGTTCCTCGGGCTCGATCCGGTGGATGCGCTTTCCCGGTTTGAGCAGAGCCACGGTCAGCGAAGCGGCGGCTTTCAGGTGGTGCCAGCAGTCAAAACCACTGAGGTCCCTTCTCATTGGGCGCCGAACTTTGCGATCATCGCGTTCATGGTAATCATGTCGGCGGTGATATTTGCCTGGATGTATAGTGCGTATTTCGCTCCGCCGGATGAAGCGACTCCTACGGAGCAGGCCGCCACAACTCCCGAAGCCGATCAGGAAGTTGCCGTCATGGAAGATGAAGAAGACAGCCCTCTGGCGGAAGGAGGCGGCGAGTCGATCCTCTCTGCGGCCGGGGATGATGACGAACCTGCTGACGGCGAATCCGGGGATCAGTCCGCAGAAGATGATCCTGGTGGAAACGACGAACAGGCGCCAGCCGAAGGCGGCGCTTCAGATTCAGAATCGACTGACAGCGATACGATGTCGGAGTCCCAAGAGGATCCGTCACTCGCATCCGAGCCCGGGGAACATGTGTTTACGATCAGTGCCGATGAGCGCGTCTGGGTTCGCGCAACGCTGGACGGCGAAATCGTCTACGACGACGTAATCCTGCCGGGATCTCCAGTCACGCTGGAGGGCGAATCGCTCTCACTCGTCTCCGGAAATGCGCCTTATGTGACTGTGGCCGTTGATGGTGAAGATCGTGGCCCGATGGGCGAAGTCTGGGACGCGCCGAACTCCTACCCATAAGCAATCATTCCGCGCAACTGAACGCTCGTGAGACTGGCCCGTGGCGTTACATCGGTCCCGCCTGATAATGCGCTTCGAAAGCGTAGTCCGGTTGTTCCGGTGATTTCCAGCCAGGTGCGCGCCGTCGCGGCGCCATAACATACAGTGAATGAGGGCTGACGGTTACTTCGAATGGGGTAACTCCGACGTAGTCTCCGTCGAATTCCACTGGAGCGGGCGGATCACTATCTATCCGCAATGATTTTGCTTTCGTCTGGTACACGTAGCGGGATCTGTGTGATTTGCCCAGTGCGATCCAGGCAGCGAGGCTCAGGGATGCGGCCACATTCGGCGGCCTGAATACGAGAAGGTCCAGATAGCCGTCGTCGATTCGAATGTCCTGACCAACCTCAAACCGCGGATTGACGACGAACGCGCCGTTCGCGACCAGCACCATACGCGCGTCAGTTTCGAGTACCTGACCATCGATCGTGATGTGAAATCGCCATGGTCTGATTCCGAGATGCTTTAGCGCCGGCGGAACATACGCCAGCCAGGCGAAAAAACGCTTCATGGCGGGTTTCGTATCCCGAAACATCAGCGAATCGAGACCGCTCCCCGCCATATGCAGTATGACCCGTTCGCCGGAAACGCCGACATCGATCCATCTCGGCTCCATGTCGCGTTGAAGCGCTCTCGCTGCCCGGAACGGGTCCCCTGGAATACCGAGCCCACGAGCTACGACATTGGTAGATCCATTCGGGATTATCGCCATAGCTGTGTTTTTGCCAAGGATGCCGGCCGCGACCAGCGCGACCGTTCCGTCGCCTCCGACTGCGATGACGAGATCGGTTTCTTCCGCTGCCACGCTCGCAAGCTCGCGCTCTTCCCCGGCATAGGTGGTAAAACGAAATTCAACGTCAAACGTTGGTTCAAGCATTTTACCGATGAACCAGGCGACTTTGTCGCCTGGTAATCGTCCGGTACTGGGGTTCATTATCGCAATTGCACGTTTTCGTTCTGACATCAAGCTGTCTGTTCTTCGACCCGAAACCTCAATAACGCGCCGATTCCCCCGAGACCGGCAAGTCGTTCGGTCTGCGCTTCGTCGTCGACGACTGAGATGCTCGCTCCCTGCTCAAATGCAGCAGTGATGAGGCCAGGCACCACGTTCTCCATGTCCCGAATATCGGAAGATCCGCAATAGACGCAGGTGTTTCCTTCGCCCGGGGAAACGCTCATCCCTCCGCACTCCTGGCAGATAACACCGCTTGAACGGACCTGACTTTCAACGACCAGGTTGAGTACCTGACCACGCTGGAGCGCAGTCATGGTGTCTGCCAGCCCATGCACGCCCATGTCGTTGGCGTTGCTCTCATTTTCGACCTTTTCAATCAGATCGCTCTTATTCTGATTGATATGATCATGAAGCACTTTCATGGATTGCTGTCGCACGTCGTTGATGTTCGCTTCCATGAGCAGTTTTACGTGCCCGATGACCCGCTCAGAGACGTACTGATGAAGCGATTCTTCAAACCCGGACACTACTTCATCCGGTCCAGCCAGGATCAGTACTTCATATGCCTTCTCTCCGCGCATCTCGTAGAGCTTTTCCGCCACCCGTTTGAAGTGGCGATGAACATGGTCTTCAATGTGCCGCTCGAAGCGGGACTGTGACCAGCCACCCTGGTCATGCTGACCTGGAACTTCGTCATCTTCCATCTCAGTGAGTTCTTCGATCTCGTCGAGATATCCGACCAGGATCCGTGCGTGATCCCGCGAGATGATGCACGTGCAATACGGGCTGTGATCCTCAACGAGCCGGATGAGTGGTGCAAGGTTCGGCTTTTCGTCGACAATTGCCGACGACTCAATCGTATCCGGTACGGAGCGGGTGTCGATGATCCCTCGCTCGGGCGAGGCGAATAGTGCGATGCCTCGGCCGAACTGTGCGCCGTTGTCACGGATGAATATCCGGATATCTTCGAACAACTCATCGAACTCTCCAGGCAGCTCCTGCCCGTGTTCGTGCTGATACCTCTGGTTGGCACTCCGCAAGAGGTTCTTCAGCTCAATGTTGTAGTCGGTGTCGCTTGAATTTTGAAACAACGGGAGAAACAGGCTTAGCAAATAGGCCTGCTTATCGCCCATCTGTCCGATCGTTTGCAGGTCGGTACGCGTAATCACGCACTTGCCTCCTGACGTTAAATTGGCCGGGATGTCGAACCGCCTAAATATCCACGTGAAGTTGTCACGGGGTCCCGATACTCTATTCGTCGAGATCCTCAGGTCCGAAAATTTTATCGACGATGAAATTTGCCAGCCACGCCGCGGCAGCGGCGAGAACCAGATTGAGAATGCCCCGAACAACGTTGCGTGTCATGTAATGATTCCCCTTCTTCGTTTTTGCTCCTGAGGAGATGGCCCTCACTGCTCCGAGAGGAGTGATCCCATCGACCATTCGCTGCGTGTGAAAAACGCACGATCCCTGCCGTGAGTGAGTGTAGCATGGTCCAGCACCTGCTATTCTTCGCGGGTATCGTAGCGGCGAGGAGTTGCCTGTGAATCTCTCCAGCCCGCCAGAATCCCGGCGACAAACAGTCCCGTGAACCCGACGACGACGACCATCAATACGTCAATTACCGTCACGTGCTGAATCAGGTTCGTACGCATGAGCGGGATGAACTGGAACGGCCAGACAATTGGCTCGGTCACGAGCTGGATATAGTACTGAATCGTCCCGACATCAGGGTCTACCACGAGCAACGAACCAACCCGAAGGAGCAGGAGTGTCACCGCGGCAGCCGTCAGATTGAGAATGACTGATCGAATCGTTTCGGTGTCGCCGAGCTCCAGCCGTGGAGTCCGGGAGCGAGGTGGTTGCATAGTCAGCTTTCTGCGCTCGGGCCGGATTCGCCGAAAATAGCGGTCAGTTCTTCGACGATCCGAATAGCCAGGTCGTCTTTGCTCAGTAGCGGGAGCTCCTCCGGTTCGCGATCTGGCCGGAAGAAGAAGGCCTGGTTGTCGCTCGCGCCCATCGCTTTCCGTGCATCATTTGCGACAAGTAGATGTACACCCTTTGAGGTGAGCTTCCTGGTAGCGTACTCAATAAGGTTGGCCGTTTCCGCAGCAAACCCGATCTTCACCAGCCCTGGGCGGTTAATGGATGCCAGAATGTCTACGGTACGCGCGAGCTTGATCGACAGATCGTCCTCGGTCTTCTTCACCTTCTCCTGACTGACTTCGCGAGGTGCATAGTCACCAACAGCTGCAGACATTATCAGCCCATGGGCGTCGCGTGTACCCTCCAGGACAGCCTGGTGCATCTCCCCGGCTGATTCAACGCTGAGCAGATCGACGCCGATCGGAACCGGTTGATCCGATGGCGCAGAAACCAGCGTCGTGTGCGCGCCCGCGTCAATCAACGCCTGGGCAATGGCGTAGCCCATTCGTCCGCTCGACCGATTGGAAATGTAACGAATCGGATCAAGCGGCTCCCGAGTGGCGCCTGCAGAGACGACGACTCGCCGCCCTTTGAGTGGTCCATCAGCACCAAGAATTACCCGGATCCGTCCCGCGATCGATTCAGGTGCGGCGAGTCGACCGTGACCGACAATACCGGAGGCGAGCTCGCCCTCTTCTGGACCAATAATGTGGAATCCGCGATTCGTAAGCGTTTCCAGGTTATCCTGGGTCGCTTGGTTGAGGTACATGTAGTGGTCCATTGCGGGAGCGAGAAGCATCGGTGCGGGACACGCAAGCGCGCTAACGGTAAGCATGTCGTCGGCCAGTCCGTGTGCCAGCTTCGCGATCGTATTGGCAGTCGCAGGTGCGATCACCATGATATCCGCCTGTTCGGCGAGCGTTACGTGGCCCGCCTCTGCTTCGGTCCACTGCTCGAATACACCTCGCCGCACCGGTTGGCGGGTGAGTGTCTCGAAGGTGAGGGGGGTGACGAACTTCTCTGCCGATTCTGTCATCAGTACATCGACACGAGCGCCGTACTTCCTCAACTGCCGAACCAGGTCAATCACCTTGTAGGCGGCGATACCTCCGCTGACGCCGAGAAGGACTCGTTTTCCATAGAGAACTGATTTGCCCGCCTGTGCTATCACGTTGGCACGCCTCTCAGGCTGATGTCCGGCTAAAGCGGGTTGCTGCGTCCTTCGCGAACAAGGCGCTTGAAACGGCTTTCGACGACCGACTTGATCTCGCGAAAGCCGTCTTCAAGTCTTGGTAGAGCGAACCACATGACGCCGATGGCAAACAGCGAGCCGGTAAGTAGTCGAAGCTCCCAGACACTTTCCCGCAAGCCGAACAACTGAGTGAAGCCATCGATTGCCATCGGGGTTGCCATTAGAATCATTGGCCGAAATCCCAGGGGTGGTAGCCGGTCACGAACAATTGCGTAGCCGACACCGCCAGCAAGGGATGCGACGTAGATCGCCGTCATCCGGTGGCAAAGCGCCATCTGCTCTCCAAAAATGGTGAATGTTCGCTCCGGCATCTGGTGGCACATCAGTCCAAAGGACGTATACATCCACGATGCGAGTCCGGTGAATCCCTGAGCAGCAATAAACGGGATAACGAATGGCATGACTGCCAGAAAGAACGCGACCAGATTGAATACCAGCAACCAGTGCCTGGCGAATCTGTAGATCTGGCGGTCGATTCTCGCAATCAGGGGCTCTTCGACGTGAGATAGGGACCGTGATGACTCTGCCATAGTCAGCTCTCAGTTTCGCGAACCGTAGTGGTAACTGTCCGAACCGCCACAACTATAACCGAAAATCCGATAAGATTGGAGGAACCGGTGGGGCTTTCGCACAGTTCGCGAACTCGTGGTAGACTGCCACAGTCGATTTTGCAGGCGGAGTGAGAATCTCAGCCTGGAATCGATCAATAGTGCATGTTGACATTGTCCGGACGGCCAGTTATACTTCATGTTTGCTGATTGGTGGTCGCTCGGGCATGCGGAACTATTACAGGATCATTTTCGGAAATCGATTCGATCCCGTGCGTCGGGAGGGGAAGCTTTTGCCCTCCGGCGTTTTCGTGTCTCCCGCGATACAGCATTCGTTGTCATCTTGAGGTATTTGAAAGGCTCGACCGCTCGTACATCTGGACATGTGCGCGGCCGGGTAGAGCTTTGTTTGTCCCGCCGACCAACACATATATAGAGGAGTAGTGAATGGCCACAACTGTCCGAGACCAGGGCGTCGCCGGAGTCAGTCAGGACCAGGTCCTCTCCAATCTGGGGATTGGCCGCCGATCCTACGCCAGTATTCCGACCGTTCTGGAGATGCCCAATCTGGTGCAGCTCCAGATCGAGTCATTTGACTGGTTCAAGTCGGATGGCCTCCGGGAACTCCTGCAGGAGATCTCACCGATTGAAGACTATAACAACAAGATGCAGCTCGAGTTCCTGGAGCACTGGTTCGACGAACCTCGCCTCTCAGAAGAGTTGTGCCGCGAACGCGACATGACCTACGCCGCGCCACTACGAATCAAGGTGCGCCTGACCGTTCGTGAGACGGGCGAAATCAAGGAAAGCGACGTATTCCTCGGCGACTTTCCGATCATGACTCCGAAGGGCACCTTCCTTATTAATGGTGCTGAGCGCGTCGTCGTTTCCCAGCTCGTTCGCTCGCCTGGCGCGTATTTCGATCTGTCCGAGGACAACACCACGGGTCGCCGCCTCTGTGGCGGTAAGTTGATCCCGAGCCGCGGTGCCTGGCTGGAATTCGAAACTTCCAATAAGAATGTTCTCTCAGTGAAGGTCGATCGCAAACGCAAGCTTCCGATCACCGTTCTTCTCAGAGCACTCAATCTCGGTGACAGCGACGACATCCGAGCACTCTTCGAGGATGTTGACGATCCCGAAATGCAGTTCATTCAGAACACGCTGGATCGCGACACCAGTGAATCACCGGAAGACGCACAAGTCGAACTGTATCGCCGGCTGCGGCCAGGTGATCCGCCGACCAAGGAGAACGCTTCGACGCTTCTACACAACCTGTTCTTCGACCGCCGGCGGTATGACCTCGCCCGGGTTGGACGCTACCGTCTGAACAAGCGACTCGGTGTCGACATCGGGCTTGATACGCGCGTTCTTACGAATGAAGATCTGGTAGAGATCGTGCGGACCATGATTGTCATCAATCGCGGTCTCGGGAAACCGGACGACATCGACCATCTGGGCAATCGACGAATTCGCGCAGTTGGCGAATTGATCCAGATGCATGTTCGCACCGGGCTGCAGCGACTGGAGCGCGGTATCCGGGAGCGCATGACGATCCAGGACATAGAGACAGTTACCCCGAACGGACTCATCAGCACGACCCGTCCGGTTATGGCCTCGGTCCGTGAGTTTTTCGGTGGCAGTCAGTTGTCCCAGTTTATGGATCAGACAAATCCGCTGGCTGAGCTTACTCACAAGCGGCGGCTTTCGGCTCTCGGCCCGGGTGGGCTGAGCCGTGATCGTGCTGGTTTTGACGTCCGTGACGTTCACTACTCGCACTATGGCCGGATTTGCCCGATTGAAACACCGGAAGGCCCGAATATCGGATTGATCGGCTCGCTGGCGAGCTACGGGCGCATTAACCAGTACGGATTCATTGAAACGCCGTACCGCCGGGTATTGAACACAATCGATATGAAGGCTGATCCCGACAAACTCGTCGGGAGGACGATCCGTAACGATGTCAAGCATCCCGAAACCGAGGAAGTGATTGCCGGCTCGGGTACCGCAGCCGACGAGGCACTGAAAACGACTATCGTTGACGCAGGAGTCAGCATCGTTCGGGTGGTGCCGTTCGTCACAGATCAGATCGAGTATCTCTCGGCAGACCGGGAAGATGACTTCGTTGTGGCGCAGGCGAACACCAAATTGACCGAGGATATGGGGTTCGTTCACGACCGGATCTCTGCTCGAAAGGGCAGCCACTTCTCGATTGAACCGTCCGAACTTATTGACTACATGGACGTATCGCCGAAACAGGTCGTCTCGGTGGCGGCATCGCTGATTCCGTTCCTGGAGCATGATGACGCCAACCGGGCGCTTATGGGCGCGAATATGCAGCGCCAGGCAGTGCCCCTGGTCAAGCCGCAGGCGCCGGTCATTGGCACGGGTGTCGAGTTCCAGACCGCGCGAGACTCCGGTCAGGTACTGGTGGCAACGCAGCCTGGAACAGTCAAGTCGGTAACGTCTCAGCGTATTCTGATTGAGCGTGCTGACGGAACTGAGGATTCATATCAGCTCCTGAAGTTCATTCGTTCGAACCAGGATACCTGTATCAACCAGCGACCCGCAGTGCAGGTTGGACAACAGGTGAATCCCGGTGACGTGATTGCTGATAGCTCCAGCACTGAAGATGGAGAGCTAGCGCTGGGTCAGAACATTCTGGTTGCTTTCATGTCCTGGGAAGGTGGTAACTTCGAGGACGCCATCCTGATCAGTGAACGACTGGTGAAGGACGACGTATTCACCTCGGTC
Source organism: Thermomicrobiaceae bacterium (assembly GCA_040904465.1). Taxonomy (GTDB): domain Bacteria; phylum Chloroflexota; class Chloroflexia; order Thermomicrobiales; family Thermomicrobiaceae; genus SLMJ01. The sequence continues at coordinate 9,411 of JBBDTL010000003.1, forward strand.
CACATCGAGAAGTACGAAACTGAGGCACGTGACACAAAATTGGGACCGGAAGAGATAACCCGGGACATTCCCAATGTTGGCGAGGATAGCCTGTCCAACCTTGACGAAGACGGGATTGTCCGCATCGGTGCGGAGGTCCGGCCAAATGACATTCTGGTCGGAAAGGTCACACCACGTGGTGAGACTGAGCTCTCGGCAGAAGAGCGACTGCTTCGCGCGATCTTTGGTGAGAAGGCGCGCGAAGTCAAGGATACGAGCCTCCGAGTTCCACACGGTGTTCACGGAAAGGTTATCGACGTCAAGCAGTTCCGCCGTGATGACGGGATCGAGCACGAGCTTCCCGCCGGTGTGAACGAGCTGGTGCGTGTCAGTATCGCCCAGAAGCGCAAGATCTCCGAGGGCGACAAGATGGCTGGCCGTCACGGAAACAAGGGTGTTATTTCCCGGATTCTTCCGGAAGAAGACATGCCGTACCTGCCGGACGGTACGCCAGTAGACATCATGTTGAACCCGATCGGCGTGCCATCGCGGATGAACATCGGTCAGGTGCTGGAAACGCACCTCGGCTGGGCAGCGCATCGGCTGGGAATCCGAATTGCGACGCCAGTCTTCGACGGAGCGTCCGAGGATGAAATCCGTGAGCTGCTCGAGCAAGCGGAGCTGCCGCTCGATGGCAAGGTGGATCTTTACGACGGCCGCACGGGTGAGAAATTCGACCGTCCGGTTACCGTCGGTATTATGTACATCCTGAAACTGGCTCACCTGGTTGAGGATAAGATCCACGCCCGGTCGACTGGGCCGTACTCACTGGTCACGCAGCAACCGCTGGGTGGTAAGGCGCAGTTCGGCGGTCAGCGATTCGGCGAGATGGAGGTCTGGGCGCTTGAAGCCTACGGCGCGGCTCATACGCTTCAAGAGATGTTGACGGTCAAGTCGGACGACGTGGTCGGCCGTGTGAAGACCTATGAAGCGATCGTGAAGGGCGAGCCGATTGTCGAGGCAGGCGTACCGGAATCGTTCAAGGTTCTGGTGAAGGAGCTGCGAAGCCTTGGCCTCTCAATTGAAGTAATCAACGAGGACGAGCAGACAGTGGACTTCTCGGAGGACACGTCGCGTGATCTGCTGACCAATCTGGACCGTATCAACCTGAGTGGTTTCGAGCGGACCGAAGAGTAATTGTAGATCCTTCGACAGGCTCAGGAGTGAGTGGCGAACTATGCAAACTATGAGAGCGACAGGTCGTGAGCGGGATGCCCAGCGGAGTGCGCTGGATGTCAACAACTTCGACGCGATCAGGATCAGTCTGGCGTCACCGGAAGCGATCAGGAGTTGGTCGTACGGCGAAGTTACCAAGCCGGAGACGATCAACTACCGGACATTGAAGCCGGAACACGGTGGTCTCTTCTGCGAACGCATTTTCGGTCCAACCAAGGACTGGGAGTGCTATTGCGGGAAGTACAAGCGTGTTCGGCACGCCGGAACGATTTGCGACAAGTGCGGTGTTGAAGTCACCCGCTCCAAAGTACGCCGCGAGCGGATGGGGCACATTGAACTGGCTGCGCCGGTTGCCCATATCTGGTACGTCAAGGGAACGCCGAGCCGGCTCGGGTTGTTGCTGGATATTTCCCCGCGCAATCTAGAGCGAGTGCTGTATTTCGCGTCATACCTCATCACAAACGTTGATGAAGAGGTCCGGGATGAGCTGATCCGAGCCATCCAGGCGGAGCTCGAGGCGGAGCTGGAAGAGCTCGACCAGGAACTCGAACAGCGCAAGTCAGAGGTCAGCTCCGAGAGCGAGACTGAGGTTTCCAGCCTGAAGCAGGGCGCTGAAAGCCTGGGCAACACCGTTGATGAGTGGTTGTCCGAGGAAGTCAAAAAGCTTGAAGCCGACGCGGACGAGGCGCGGACCAAGCTTGAAGATCAGATGAACAAGTCCGCCAAGGCCGGCATCAAGCTGCGCAAACGGCAGATCGTCAAAAAGGGCGAAGCAATCAACGAAGAACGCCTGACGAAGCTGAATGAGGTTCTCCAGGAGCTCCGCGACGAGCTCGCCGGACAGGCCGAGCATGATTCCAGCAGCGGAAAAGCGCTGGCTGAGGCAGAACAGGATCAGATCCAGCAGCAGGCTGACGAGCGCGTGCGGAAGATTCAGGATGAGCTGGATCAGCAGAAAAAGGCGATCCGCTCCGAAGCGGACGATATGGTCCGGCAGATCCGCGATCTCAAACCGCTGCAGATCCTCACGGAGAACCAGTATCGCGAACTGCAGGAGCTGGCCCCGGGCGCGTTCCAGGCAGGTATGGGCGCTGACGCTGTGTATGAGGTCGTTTCAAAGCTTGATCTTGATGAGCTGGCGATCGGTCTTCGAAGCGAGATTCAGTCACTCGTCGGTCAACGACGGAAGAAGGCGACCAAGCGGCTTCGTGTTGTCGAAGCGCTGCGCAAGAGCGGAAATCGCCCCGAGTGGATGATTTTCACCGCGCTGCCAGTTATTCCGCCGGATCTGCGGCCGATGGTCCAGCTCGATGGTGGACGGTTCGCCACTTCAGACCTGAACGATCTCTATCGTCGCGTCATCAACCGCAACAACCGGCTCAAGCGACTACTTGAGCTCGGCGCGCCGGAGATTATTGTCCGGAACGAAAAGCGCATGCTCCAGGAAGCCGTCGACGCGTTGATCGACAATGGTCGTCGCGGACGGGTGGTTTCGGGAAGCGGCAAGCATAAGCTCAAGAGTCTGTCCGACATGCTCAAAGGAAAGCAGGGGCGATTCCGACAGAACCTGCTGGGCAAGCGTGTCGATTACTCCGGCCGCTCGGTTATCGTCGTCGGTCCCGATCTCCGACTGCACCAGTGCGGCCTGCCCAAGCGTATGGCGCTGGAGCTGTTCAAGCCGTTCGTGATGCAGAAGCTGGTGGTTCACGGACACGCGCACAACATCAAAGCCGCCAAGCGCCTGGTCGAACGGGTTGATCCGAGTGTCTGGGAAGTGCTCGAGGACGTCATCAAGGATTATCTCGTGCTGCTGAACCGGGCACCCACCCTTCACCGTCTGGGTATCCAGGCGTTTGAGGTCAAGCTGATCGAAGGGTCGGCGATCCAGCTTCATCCGCTGGTCTGCGCCGCCTACAACGCTGACTTCGACGGTGACCAGATGGCCGTTCACGTTCCGCTTTCCGCTGAAGCACAGCGCGAAGCCCGGGAGCGGATGCTGTCGACCAAGAATCTGCTTGATCCGTCTGACGGTGATCCGGTTGTCACGCCAACGCAGGATATTGTGCTTGGCTGCTACTACATGACTATGGAAACCGGCGGCCAGCGCGGCGCGGGCAAGGTCTTCAGTGGTCCTAGCGAAGTGGTGCTGGCATACGAGGTCGGTGATATTGACCTGCACGCCCCTATCCGCGTTCGGCTGGAAGGCAACGGTCACGGCCCGCAGTTGCTCGAAACGACCGTCGGCCGAGTGCTGTTCAACCGGGTGATTCCACCGGAGCTCGGATACTGGAATCGCACGATGGATCGCAAATCGCTCGGTGCTCTGGTCGGAGCCTGTTACAAGGAACTCGGCGCAGAGAGAACGGCCGAAATGGCCGATGATATGAAGGATACAGGATTCCATTTCTCCACAATTGGTGGATTGACGATGGGTCTTTCCGACGTTCATATCCCGGAGAGCAAGGCTGAGATCATCGATGCTGCCGAGAAGCAGGTGCTCGAAATCGAGCGGCAGTACCGCAGAGGTCTGATCACGGCGACGGAGCGTCATCGTGAGGCGATTTCGATCTGGAACGAAGCCCGTGATCAACTTGCGAAGGCAGTTGAGGAAGGGCTCGGCGCCGACAATTCGCTATTCATGATGAGTAACTCGGGTGCGAAGGGTAATATGACCCAGATCACCCAGATGGCCGGGATGCGTGGCCTCATGCTTGATCCTGGCGGGAACATCCATGAGTTGCCGATTCGGTCCAACTTCCGTGAGGGCCTCTCCGTGCTGGAGTACTTCATCTCCACTCACGGTGCTCGTAAGGGACTGGCTGACACGGCGCTGCGAACGGCAGACTCCGGGTACCTGACCCGACGCCTGGTGGACGTGGCACAGGACGTCATCACG
>JBBDTL010000004.1:0-13348 GCA_040904465.1 Thermomicrobiaceae bacterium
GAGATTACATCTTCGAACCAGATCCGTACACGGTGCTGAACGCGCTGCTGCCACGCTATATCGAAGTGCAGATCTATCAGACCCTGTTGGAATCCGTGGCGTCCGAGCATAGCGCGCGGATGGTGGCGATGCGCAACGCGACCGAGAACGCAAAAGAAATTCAGGACGAACTGACGATGAGCTACAACAAAGCGCGGCAGGCGCAGATTACCGCCGAGGTGTCTGAGATCGCCGCGGGAGCCGTTGCCCAGCAGCGGTAGCGACAGGCACGGGAGCTTTGCACGGGTTCCCGCGATCGATTAGCCGAGGGGTGCGGAGACTATGTCAACGACATTGAGTACCGGAAAGATCGTACAGATTCAGGGTGTTGTGATTGACGTGGAATTCCCACCCGATCAGCTCCCGAAGATTTACAACGCGCTCGTAATCGAGCGTGAGGACGAAGGTCCGCTGACGCTGGAAGTTCAGCAGCACCTCGGAAACGACTGGGTGCGAGCGGTGGCGATGTCGGGCACTGAAGGTATCCGTCGCGGTACTGAAGTGAAGGACACCGGACGGGCCATCCTGGTCCCGGTCGGACCGAAGACGCTCGGTCGTATTCTGAATGTCACGGGCGAACCGATCGATGAGGCCGGCGAGATCGGCTCGGAAGAGTTCTATGAGATTCACCGAAATGCTCCGGCGTTTGATGAACAGACCACATCTGTTCAAGTGTTCGAGACCGGCGTGAAGGTCATCGACCTTGTTGCCCCGTTTACCCAGGGCGGTAAGACTGGTGTATTTGGCGGCGCGGGAGTCGGCAAGACGGTTATCATCCAGGAGCTCATCCGAAACATCGCCGCCGAGCACGGTGGCTATTCGGTGTTTACGGGCGTGGGCGAACGGACGCGCGAAGGTACCGCACTGTGGGGCGAGATGAACGAGTCCGGAGTTGTGGACAAGACAGTTCTGGTCTTCGGGCAGATGAATGAGCCGCCAGGAGCCCGCCTCCGTGTCGGACTGACCGGGCTGGCGATGGCCGAGTATTTCCGCGACGAGGGTCGCGACGTTCTGTTGTTCATCGACAACATCTTCCGCTTCGTCCAGGCAGGTATGGAAGTCTCGGCGCTTCTGGGCCGTATGCCGAGCGCTGTCGGTTATCAGCCGACGCTGGGTACCGAGATGGGCCAGTTGCAGGAGCGCATTACCTCAACAAACCGTGGATCGATTACCTCAGTGCAGGCGGTCTATGTCCCGGCCGACGACTACACCGACCCGGCTCCTGCGACAACGTTTGCTCACCTCGACGCAACGATTTCGCTCGAGCGCTCACTCGCTGAGCAGGCGCTCTTCCCGGCGGTGGACCCGCTCGGGTCGACCTCGCGAATTCTTGATCCGCTGATCGTCGGTGACGACCACTACAATGTGGCTCGTGAGGTTCAGCAGGTCCTTCAGCGATATCGCGACTTGCAGGACATCATCGCGATTCTTGGTATCGAAGAGTTGAGCGAGGACGACAAGCTCACGGTTTCGCGCGCACGCAAGATTCAGCGATTCCTGACTCAACCAATGTTCGTTGCCGAGCAGTTCACGGGAACCCCGGGCCGCTACGTTGAGCGAGCCGAAACAGTACGTGGCTTCCAGGAGATTCTGGATGGGAAGCACGACCAGCTTCCGGAGCAAGCCTTCTACATGGTCGGCACGATCGACGAGGCAGTGGAACGCGCCGAGCAGATGGCTGATCAGGATTAGTCCTGGGAATGGGCTACCTGACCAGGCTGCGTGACCGGGAGATGTGTGATCTGCCGGCAGATGGAGAACTGAATGGCTAAACTCAGCGTCGAGATCATTACAGGAGAGCGCGTCGTCTACGAGGAATCGGATGTCGACATGGTGGTTGCACCTGGTGCAGACGGGGCGCTAGGTTTGCTGCCCAACCATGCCCCGCTGTTCACCCTGTTGTCGCTCGGAGAGATGCGGGTTGTCAAAGGCGGTGAAGAGCAGTCGCTTGCAGTCTTCGGGGGATTCCTGGAGATCGCTGGCGATCACGTCCGGATTCTCGCCGATGCCGCTGAGCGCGCTGAGGAGATCGACGTTGACCGGGCCGAGGAGGCGCGACAGCGAGCCGAATCGTTCAAGTCAGAAGGTGCCCGCGCCACTGAGGACATGATCCGGGCCGAGGCGGCGATGCGCCGTTCAATGGTTCGGCTCAAGATCAGCCGTCGCCGGCAGGGACGCCAGCAGTCTGGCGGAGGCTCATCGCCGAGTGCCAACTAGGCTCCATTTCATCAGTAATAATCGACCAGAAACACCGGCTGGGGTCTGTATCCAGCCGGTGTTCATTCGTTCTTGACTGAGCATTTCATTCCGGAATCGTCTAGACTAGTAATCGACGATCTGAGGCCGGATTCGCCGGCTGCATCATAGACTACTCTTCCCAAAAGGAGCGAGCATGCAGACTTCCATCGAAACCGCAACGATTCGAATCACCGGCGGCAAGCGCCTGACAGGCCGCGTTCCCATCTCCGGAGCCAAGAATGCGGCGCTTCCCGTCATGGCTGCCGCGCTTCTGACGGAAGAAGAGTGTCTTCTGGAGAATGTTCCAGCGCTTGAGGACATTTTCGTTATGGCGGACCTTCTCCGCTGGCTCGGCGCCGAGGTTGACTTCGATCAGGAAACTGGCCGTGTCCGCATCTGTGCGGCGGAGATTCACCGGCGAGAAGCGCCTCAGGATCTTGTCGAACGAATGCGCGCCTCATTCCTGGTGACTGGGCCGCTTCTGGCGAGATTTGGCGACGTGCATTCGACTACCCCCGGCGGCTGCAAGCTTGGAAGCCGTCCAGTTGATGTTGACGTTCGCGGACTTCACCGTATGGGCGCACACGTCGAACAGGGCCCCACCGGCTATCACCTGAGTGCTCCCAGACTTTACGGCAATGACATCTACATGGACTACCCCAGCCACACGGGGACGGAGAACCTCCTGATGGCGGCGACTCTTGCGCGTGGGCAGACCCGCATCGTCAATGCAGCGTCTGAGCCTGAAATCGTGTCCCTGGGCTCGATCCTGATGGACATGGGCGCGCGCATCACCGGCGTCGGCACTCCGCACATCTCCGTGCATGGAGTGGACCGACTGCGTGGTTATCGCGCGGCGATCCTCCCTGACCGTCTGGAAGCGGGAGCGTTCGCGATCGCGGCAGTGATCACCGGCGGTGAGGTCGTGCTGGAGCGGGTTTCCGAACCGGATATGCTCCCACTTACGCACAAGATCCGGGAAGCTGGCGGCGAGGTCTGGTGGAGCGAGCACGAAATGATGGTGCGTGGCAACGGGCATCTGCAACCGACTGACATTCAGGCTCTGCCGTTCCCCGGTTTTCCGACCGATCTTCAGGCTCCGTTTGCGGTGCTTATGACACAGGCTCACGGACAGAGCAGGATTTACGAGCGGGTGTTCAATGACCGCCTTCGCTACGTTGCCGAGCTGCAATCCATGGGGGCCAACATCGAGCTCGTCGACAAGCAGCAGGCGATCATCTACGGACCGAACCGCCTGATCGGCGCTGATGTCCGGGCGCTCGATATCCGCAGTGGAGCTTGCCTGGTGCTGGCAGGGCTTGTCGCCGAGGGTGAGACACGAGTGCGGGAAATTCAGCATCTTCGACGCGGATACGAGGACATCGTAGGCAAACTGGCTTCAATCGGTGCGGAGATTGACTATCTGGACTGAGATTGCCCGATTGCGGAACCGGTGTCGGAGATTTCCTGACGAATCTCACGGGTGCGCCGGTGGCAGCGTCATATAAGGTTGGTTCATAATTCAATGAGACGCGCGATGCTGGCCTTCTGAAAGGGTTTCAATGTCGTCTGATCAGCATCAGGATATTCCGGATCACAGTGATCAACCTGGACAAACTGACGAAGAGCAGGTGACGAATGATCGACCTGTCTCGCTGCGGGACAGGATCATCCCGTTCAGCGCGCTCGGTGTTGTGTTCATCCTGATTGGTGTGTTCGCGTACACGCTGTATACGCCATCCAGCTCGAGCATGGGAGCTGGAGGGCGTGTAAATTCTACGGGCAGTAAGGTCTATGTCGGTGATCGACAGGCTCCAGATTTCACTTTGCAAACCTTCGAGGGTGAAACAGTATCGCTTTCGGATTTCGAGGGGCAGTCGGTAGTTATCAATTTCTGGTCGTCCTGGTGCCCTCCGTGTCGCGATGAAGCTCCGATGCTCAATACATTCCACTCAGAAACTGAAAATGATGAGGTCGTCCTGCTCGGCGTGGCGGTCTGGGATGAGCGAGACGATTCGCTCGATTTTATGCGGCAATACAACCTGAGTTTCACGAACCTCTCCGACGAAAGAGGATCCGTGCTTATCGAGTACGGCGTCTATGGAGTGCCGGAAACGTACTTCATCGGCCCCGACGGCACGCTGAACGGAAAGTATCGCGGACCGCTCAAGTCGGCAGATCATATCCAGGAGCTGCAAGAGGATTTTGCTGCGGGCGCATCCTAGCGATCTGTTGCGATCGATAGCGGTAAATCGTGAAGAGCTGATATCAGGCTTGTGACGACCGGAGGACGATTGGACATCGCTGAGGCTGGCCAGATCATTCTTCGGCTAGCGCATGGGCTGGCGGCGGCGATCTGGGTTGGTGGCGGTGCATATTATCTCCTGGCGGTTCGTCCGAATGTCCGAAGCCGGGATGATGAAGAGTCGCGTGCCCTCTCCGCAGCGATTCAGCGAGAGTTTGGCGAGTGGGCGTCAGTTGCAACGATAGTTATGGTGGCTTCGGGCGTCATTCTGATGTTCGAACGGTTATCGGGCGGCCAGGGAACAGTCGTTTACCTCGCGATCCTGGCGGCGAAGATTGTAGCTGCGGTGATTGCCTTCTGGATGGCAGGTGTCCTGCGGCCACGGAGTGCGAGATCATCGCGTCGACGAACCGGAACGCTTGATCGAGCCTGGCTCATCCTTGCGTTCAGCGCACTTGCATTTCTACTGGGGGCCCTGTTGACGACCGTGTACCCTGCCGAAATCGTTTAGTCAGGACTTTCACGACAGCGGCCGCCGGTGGAGACTGATAATATTGCGCGAGACACGGGCGGCACAGAATGCTTTCCGGCACACGGAGGAGGAAGGGTGTCAAAGAATCGAGCCTGGTTCAATCCTAAATTCGCCATCGCAGCTACAGTGCTCGTCTGTGCTGTCGGCTACCTCATGTTCACCAGCACCCAGAGCACGTCCGCGTCATTCTTCGATACGGTGAGCGAGCTTGACGCCCGAGCAGACCAGAATGATGGCCAGCTTGTGCGCGTCGGTGGTGATGTGGTCGAGGAATCGATAGAAATCGATGGTGTCGCCGGGCCCGTGTACTTCGAGATCACGGATGGCGAGAGTGAGCTTGCTGTTGTTTACGATGGACAGGTCCCGGACATTTTTGATGAGCACATCCAGGCGGTTGTCGAAGGAACCTATCACAAGGATGGAGTGTTCGAGGCTGACACCGTGCTGACCAAGTGCCCGTCACGGTTTGAGGACGGCGATAAGGAAGACCACGACGGCGATTACGACGAAGAAGACTACGAAGAATACGAAGAGTTCCATGAAGATGACGGCGATTCTGAAACTGCCGTTGCCGATTAATCCAGAGAGGCCTTTCTGAGTGGCGGAGCTCGGTTCCGGCGTTCTTATTGTAGCGCTCCTGCTCTCAACCTACGGGTTCGCTGTTGCGATCATCGGCGCTCGCCGCAACATTCCCGAACTGGTAGAAAGCTCGATCCGCGCCACCTGGGGTGTGGCCGCGCTGGTCGTCATCGCATCCGGCGCACTACTGTACGCCTTTTTCACGCATGATTTCAGTCTTGATTATGTAGCCGGGCGGTCTAGCACGGATATGCCTATCGGCTACGTGCTCTCGGCATTCTGGGGCGGACAGGAAGGCAGTCTTCTCTACTGGACGACTGTTTCTACCGTCCTCAGTTCCATCGCGATTACCATGCACCGCCGGCGCGATCGAGCCCTCATTCCTTATGTTGCGGCAACCTCATTTGCCATCAATATCTTCTTCCTGTTGATGTTGACCATCGTCACCAGTCCGTTTTCTGTCCAGGCCAATGTCCCGGCCGAAGGCGCCGGCCTCAACCCGCTTCTTCGTGACCCGGGAATGATCATTCACCCGCCCTTGCTGCTGGGTGGCTTTGCTGCGTTCGCTGTGCCCTTCTGTTTTGCCGTTGCCGCGCTCGTTACCGGGCGGCTTGGCGAAGACTGGATCCGGGCGATTCGTCACTGGGCGCTGATTGCCTGGGGCGTGCTGGGACTCGGTCTGCTCATCGGGGCCTGGTGGGCCTATCACGTGCTCGGATGGGGCGGTTACTGGGGATGGGACCCGGTTGAGAACGTGGCCCTGCTGCCATGGTTGACCGCAACCGCGTTCATCCATTCAGTCATTGTCCAGGAGCGCCGGGGCATGCTGAAGATCTGGAACATGTCCCTTATCGTCGCGTCGTTCCTACTGGCCGTATTCGCCACCTTCGTCGTTCGCAGCGGGGTGCTGTCATCAGTTCATTCCTTCGCAACGTCGGAGATTGGCCCGTGGTTCCTGGGATTTCTTTCAATCTTGATGATCGGGTCAGTCGGGCTTCTGATCTACCGAATCCCGGGATTGCAGAGTGACCGACAACTGGAATCCGTCGTTTCTCGCGAGGGTGGGTTTCTCTTCAATAATCTGCTCTTTACCGCAATGGCGTTCGCGACTTTCTGGGGAACGGTGTTCCCGATCGTCAGCGAGCTCTTTCGCGATACCAAGCTCATGGTCGGACCACCGTTTTACGATCAGGTCAATGGACCCATCTTGCTTGCACTGATTGTGCTCATGGGAATCGGTCCGCTTCTGGCCTGGAGACGGTCCTCAACCCAGTTGCTTTACCGCAACCTGGCCATCCCCGGTCTTGCAGGGATCGCCGCAGCCGTCGCCGGAATTGTGATGCTTGGCGAGATCCTCGCATCTATTGCGATCGGCGCGACAGTCTTTGCCGTTGGCACTATTGTGCTGGAGTATGTCCGTGGCGCCCGTGCCAGACATCGCAGCACGGGCGAGATGTATCCGGTCGCTGTCACGATGCTGGTGCGCAAGAACTCCCGCAGATATGGCGGATACATCGTTCACCTGGCGATTGCGATCATGGCTATAGGCGTCATTGGCTCACATTTCTTTCAGATCGAGCGACAGTTCGTCATGGAACCGGGAGATACCGGCGAGATCGGCGAGTACACGGTCACGTTCCAGGGACTTGACGAGCGCCAGACGGCGGACGCCAGCGTTATTTCCGCGGTGGTCGACGTGGCGCGGAACGGCGATCATCGCGATACCGTCGAAAGCTACCGATATTTCTACCGAAATTTCGAGGATCAACCGACCGCCCAGATGGGAATCACCACACTCGGGATCGATGACGTCTATGTGGTGCTCGATCGCTGGGAAGACGACGGTACCGTTGGGCTGAGGGTATTCGTCAATCCAATGGTGAGCTGGATTTGGTTCGGCGGGGGCGTGTTTATCATTGGCATGCTTACGCTGTTCTGGCCCGATCCGAAGCCGAGCCGTTCCCGCGCAACAGGCCCTGCCCGAGAGGCGGTGCTGCGTGAAGCGTAGTCTGATCGGTCTGGCGATCTCTGCTTTGATCCTCGTGTTCTTGCCAGTCGCTGTGCTTGCCGAGGAGGATCTGACATACGAGGACGCGCCGGATCGCGCGCTCTCGCCGCAGGCGCTGGAGCTGGCGAACGATCTGAACTGCCCTATCTGTGAGGGGCAGAGTATCCGGGACTCAAATTCGCAGCTTGCCCGGGACATGCGGCGAACAGTTCAAGAGATGTTTGACGATGGCTATACCGAGGACGAAATCCGGCAGTATTTTGTCGACCGGTATGGGGTGGGCATCCTGCGAGAGCCGCCGAAGAGCGGCTTTTTTATGACGCTCTGGTGGGCGCCAGTCATCGGCGTGGCAGTGGGTGCGCTTTTACTCGGCACCTTTATCACCCAGCGGAGAAAGACGACCGCCAGACCGAAGTCGGATCAGAACGATCATTCTGCTGATTCAGTAGATGATCTCACTGAATACGAACAGCGTGTGCTGCGAGACCTTGAAGATGACGATGAATCGTTGCGGGACGGACGGCGATAGGTGCTGATCTACCTTGTTCTCATCGTCGTCTCGGTAGCGATTTTTGCGCTGGTTCTGCATCCGTTGCTAGAGGCGCGCCGGCGGTACAGCCCGCTACCTCAAAACACGTTGAATGACTTGCGAGCACGACGGAAGTACCTGCTTGAGGCACTGCGTGATGTCGAGCTCGACTATGCCACTGGCAAGGCGGAGCGCTCGCACTATGAAGAGACACGACGGTCATACTTGCGAGAAGCCGCAGAGGTGCAACGTCAACTCGATCAGCATCAGGATCGTCTCGATACTGATATCGAGCGCGAGATCGCCGAACTTCGTGACGCTGCCCGCCGGCAAGGTGTGGAGCAGGAACGACCGTCAGAGGCATCGTGACCGTGACCGCCCCGGACGAGTCAGCAGCATTCTCTCAAGATGACGCGACAGTTCGAATCGCCGGGCATGAACTGACGAAACGGTACGAGCGCCGCTCGGTGCTACGCAAACTCAATCTACAACTCGATGCGGGTGAATCGGTGGTGCTGTTCGGGCCGAATGGCGCCGGGAAGACAACGCTGCTGCGCGTTCTGTCCACGTTGACTCGACCGCAGCACGGAACGCTGCAGATCAATGGTTTGGACTCTGACTCAGACGGGATCCGTATTCGGGGCCAGATTGGCGTGTTGGCGCACCAGCCCTACGTATATGATTCGTTGACCGCGCGTGAGAATCTTCAGTTCTTCGGCCGAATGTTCGATGTTCCTGACCTGAAGCGGCGTATCGAGTACGTGCTGGCTGAAGTCGAGCTGCTCGAACGCGCTGACGATCAGGTCGGAACGTTTTCCCGCGGAATGCTGCAGCGGATTGCACTGGCCAGAGCGATTCTGCACCAGCCGTCGATTCTGCTCTTCGATGAGCCCGACACTGGACTCGATGTCGCGAGTGTCCGGGTACTTGAGCGCATTCTGGCAGAGCACTGTGCGGCAGGCGGTACGTTGCTGATGACGACGCACGACCTGGATTTCGGACTCCGGGCAGCCAGCCGGGTTCTGGTGATGGCTCGCGGGCGTATCGAGCTCGACCATCCGGCCTGCGGCGTCGATCGCGCACAGATTGAATCGATGATGGGGGCGCCTGGTGCGTAGCCTCGACAAGGTGTTCGCCATTGTCTGGAAGGATCTGCTGACCGAAGTCCGCACCCGGGAGCTCGTTGTCGGGATGCTGGTCTTTGCGATGCTGACGATTGTCACTTTCAACTTCTCGTTTGATCTGACGGGGATCGAGCGGGCGCCGAGTGGGGCCGGTGCTTTGTGGGTAGCGTTCATCTTCGCCAGTTTGCTCGGGCTTGGACGAGCGGTTGCACTGGAGCGGGACCGGGGCTCATTCGACGGCTTGCTTCTCGTGCCAGTCGACCGGGGCATGATCTATCTGGGCAAACTGCTTGGTAATGTGATCTTCATCGCTGTTGTCCAGCTCGTGACGGTTCCGGTTTTCGGTGCACTGTTCGATCTGCCGGTCTATCAGCCGGCCCTGTTTCTGATCCTGCTTCTGGGAACATTGGGAATCGCCGGACTGGGCACGTTGTTTTCTGTCATGGCGGCGAGCACACGGGCTCGCGAAGTCATGCTCCCGGTGCTGCTGTTTCCGGTAGCATTGCCGGTGGTGATCAGCACGGTGCGGGCAACCACACTGGTGCTGACCGATCAGATGGAAGATCTCGTTCAGTGGGTGAACCTGCTGGCTGCGTTCGATGCCATTTTTCTTACGATCGCATTTCTGGTGTTCGACCGGGTTGTGGAGGACTAGCTATGTCACCAGGTGGACGATTCGGCAACTCATCGACAGGTCCGGCGCTGGCTGTCGGCGCGGGATTGACGATGATTATTGCGCTCTACATGATGTTTCTGTATGCGCCGACAGATTCGGTGCAAGGGCCTGTGCAGCGAGTATTCTATCTTCACTTGCCGATGGCCTGGATCGCCTACCTGGCATTTTTCATCGTTTTCGTTGCCAGCATTGCCTATCTGGTCACGCGCAGCCGTCGCTGGGACCAGCTCGCTCGCTCGTCGGCTGAAGTCGGTCTGGTATTCACCACGCTGGTTATCATCACCGGATCGCTCTGGGGCCGTCCGATCTGGGGGACCTTCTGGGAATGGGACGCTCGCCTGACGACGACACTCATCCTCTGGTTCATCTATCTCGGCTACTTCATGATCCGCTCGTACATCCCCGATCAGGAACGCTCAATGCGCTATGCAGCAATTATCGGCATCATCGGGTTCATCGACGTGCCGATCATCCACATGTCAGTCCGCTGGTGGCGCACGCTGCACCCGGAACCGATCGTGACACAATCAGGTGGCCCCGCAATGCCGGACTCGATGATCTACACAATGGGGGTGGCGCTGCTGGCGATGACGTTGTTTTTCGCATCACTCGTCTATCAGAAGTTGCTGGTCGAGCAGGCCAGGGATGAACTCTCGGATTACCAGGTTGTCGAATCGGATCGGCAAGCCGACGCCGCAGAAAGGGTCACCGCGTAATGGATAACGAAACCTATCTCTTTCTGGCGTTCGGAATCAGCTGGGTAGTTTTCGCCGGCTATCTCTGGTCGATCAATAGCCAGGCACAGAGCCTGACCGATGAGGTGAAATCACTACGCGACCAGCAGGAGGACGAGCATCAATAGGTTCCCGGGTCGCTGAAACGTCGGCGAACTCGTTGGCCTGCGGTTGTGGGCCAACAGCCTGGATGGACTTTACCCGACGAGAACCCAGGAACGCCTTCCAGAACCTGCCACTATGAAAAGTCCAAAGTGGAGAATGGAGCGTGATGAACCAGTCCCGGCAACTGACAGCCGCGGGGCTTCTGGCTATTGCGGTGGCTTTTGGCTTCGCCCGCTACGGCTACGGGCTTTTCCTGCCCGAGTTCCGCAATGCCTTTGACCTCTCAACGGAGGTTCTGGGCTTCATAGCTGCCGGGGCCTACGCAAGCTACCTCGCTGCGCTGCTGATCACCGGGGCGCTGGTGGCTCGTGTCGGTCCCAGGCTTCCGGTAGTAATCGGTGGTCTGTCGGCAGTGGCTGGAATGGCGATGATTGCCCTGGCGGCGAACACGCCAATACTGGTAGCCGGAGTGCTCCTGGCAGCCACAAGCCCCGGATGGTCATGGGCGCCGTTCTCTGACGCGGTGGCGCGGATGATAGATCCGGAGTCCCAGAGCCGAACACTGTCGATCATAACTACCGGCACTACCTTCGGTATTCTGGTAGCCGGCCCTGCCGCCCTGGTGGCAGGCGGGGCCTGGCGGGGAGCCTGGGTCGCCTTTGCCGTCGTAGCCCTTGCGGTCACCGCCTGGAACGCATTCCTTTTGCCCGCAGGACCGCACGGCCGGGAAGGCGAAGATGGAGGGGCGGCGCTACCGGAGCTCCGGTGGGAGTGGTTTTTCGGGCCCAGATCGGTGCGCCTCTTTGCAGTGGCCGCCTCATTTGGATTTACCGGAACAGTGTACTGGACCTATGCTGTGGATCTGATCTCCCGCTCCGGCGGGTTTACCCCCTCAGCGGGACCTCTTCTCTGGACTGCGGTGGGGGTCGCCGGGATCGCAGGCATTGCCACTGGCGACTTGATTTCCCGGCTGGGGTTGGGTTCCTCTCTGGTCGCTGCGCTCACCGCCCTCGGGGTCGCAACGGGATTGCTTGGGGCCGCCCCGATGTCCTGGGTGGCCCTGGGGATCTCTGCCGCGCTTTTCGGCACGAGTTTCATGGTGATGAGCGCCCTTCTCGTGACGTGGACCTCGACCGTCTTCCCTGATCAACCAGGGACTGGCTTCAGCGCCACTCAGGTCTTCATGGCGGTGGGTACGATCACCGGCCCCGCGCTCATGGGGGTTGTGGCGGGCCGCTTCGGCATGGAGACGGCCTTCCTCGTTACCGCTCTCCTTGCCCTGCTTACCGTGCTCGTGAGGCCCAGGGAAGAGGTTTATTCGGCGAGCGGTTGAGGCTCCGCGAATTCCAGTGTCCACAAGGGGCGTTATGGTGAAGCGGAAAGCCGGGACCCGAACACCCGCAAAGGATGTGTCCGGGCGATGCACGCTGCCCGTCCCGGTGAACAATTGAGCTCCCGGGGCAAGCAGCACGGTCCGGCTCCCCACAATGGAACCACGATGCGCTCTATCAACGCGTTATGATCTGGCGTCCTGAATCGCTTTCCAGAGCCGTTCGGACGTGAGCGGCATGTCCAGATGCGTCACCCCAAGCGGTTTGAGAGCGTCGAGCGCCGCGTTGACGAGCGCCGGTGGGGCGCCGGTGGTTCCTGCTTCCCCGACACCCTTGACGCCAAGCGGGTTAAATGGGCTCGGCGTAATGGTGTGCGCCGTCTCGAAATTCGGAAGCTGATGCGCTTTCGGCGGACCATAGTCCATAAGTGTGCCGGTCAGTAGCTGACCGCTTTCGTCATAGACAATCTGCTCCTGTAGCGCCTGACCGAACCCCTGAGCCAGTCCGCCGATTACCTGATCTTCCACAAGCCGGGGATTGACCATTGGACCGCAGTCGTCGACGGCGAGATACCGCTTGACATCGATGGAGCCGGTTTCTGGCTCGACCTCGACGATCGCGACGTGCACCCCGAAGGGGAACGTCCGACCCTTGGGAGTGAAAAAGTCCGTTTCTTCCAGACCGAGCTCCAGCCCGTGAGGTAGTCCCGGAGTATGCGCTGCCCGGGCGATCTCCTTGAATGTGATGCTCCGGTCCGGCGCTCCGCGAACTGCGAAAACATCATCCTGTTGCTCGATGTCCTCAACTGCGACTTCGAGCTGGCCAGCGGCGATCTGCTTGATCTTCTCCAGCACCTTCTGCGACGCGCCGAATACCGCCGACCCGCCGATCGATGTTCCGCGACTGCCAAACGTACCGACACCTTGCGGGGTGATGGCGGTATCGCTGGCGCGGACCTTGACCGAATCCAGGTCGACACCGAGGACGTCTGCGACGATCTGCGCCAGGCTGGTTTCCTGTCCCTGCCCGTGAGGCGACGTTCCAGTCGTGACCGAGACCGATCCTCCAGGATGGACACGTACCGAGGCGCTGTCCCATCCCGGCCCGGCGAACTCGCAATAGACACCGAACCCGATACCCAGATAGCGTCCTTCGTTTCGGGCCGTCTGCTGCTCTTTTCGGAACGCGTCGTAGTCAACAACGCTGAG
>JBBDTL010000005.1:0-13321 GCA_040904465.1 Thermomicrobiaceae bacterium
GGCGATCTCACGCCCGTCGAGTGCTCCGCGCTGCGTCCAGTTCGGCCAGCCGAGCCGGCCATCGTTGAAAACGACCCATGTGACAGGAGCGCCCTCATCCACAGCTGTCGGAAGCTCGTGCATGCCCATCTGAAACGCGCCGTCACCCGAAGTGCTGACGACGAATCGATCTGGAGCTGCGAGCTTTGCACCAATTGCCCCGCAGACTCCGAGTCCCATTGCGGTCTGCTCGGCCGGGGGCACCAGACATCCGGTGTCAAAGACTTGATAGTGCGGCCAATAGTACGCCCACAAGTCCGCGGCACCGTTCTCCAGAACCATGATGGTATTCCGACCAAACACCTCATTGATTGTGCGAACGAGCCTGCTCGGCTTCACCGGGCCAGCCAGATCGTCATCATCGTTGTACGTCTCCATTCGCCGGAGAGCATCGGCTCGGTCATTTCGCAGCCTCTCCAGACGGTCCGGATTTGCATTTACAGGACGCTCTTTGAGCACGTCCAGCAACGCTCTAGCCGCAAGCGAAATATCACTCTGGATCGCTAGATCAGGCACCCAGTTGCGGCCGAGTTCGAACGGATCGATATCGACCTGCACGAATCTGGCGTTCTCAGGGAAGAAGGTAAACGCCGCCGATTGAAACTCCTCCATTCGCGAACCCAACGTGATCAGCAAGTCGGCGTCCTGATAGACGGACTTCGGCAACTCTGTACGGTAGAGACCCACCGAGCCACAGAACAGCTCGTGATCTTCGGGCAGGACTCCGCGCCCAGCCGGAGTCGCCAGCACCGGAATACCGGCTGATTCGGCAAGTTCCCGGACTTCATCGAACGCGCCAGAAAGGACGGAACCCCCTCCGCAGACAATGACCGGACGCTCCGAGCTGGCAAGCATCGAGTGAAGCTGCTGAATTCGCCCAGCATCTGGTCCAGGCCGTGTGCCCGAGTCTGACGGGAGATACTCAGGCATATCGACGTCCTGAAGCGCGATATCGGCCGGGATCTCGACATACACAGGGCCAGGCTTTCCAGTGGTCGCAATCTGGATTGCCCTTCTGATTGTCCAGCCAACTCGTTCGGCCCGCTCGACAGTAACGGCCCACTTGGTGATTGGCCGCATCATCCCCAGATGATCGGTCTCCTGAAAGGCGCCCATGCCCTCTGTTTCAGTACTCGCTCGTACCGAGAGAGCCAATACCGGGATACACCCCGAGAACGCCTCGAGGATCCCTGGAACCAGGTTCGCTACACCGGGACCCGGGCACCCATAGCAAACACCGATTTCACCGGAAACCCGCGCATACGCCATAGCCATAAACGCACCCGAGGTCTCGTGTCGAACCAGCACGGATTTGATCGAGTTTGAGTCGTACAATTGGTCGTAAAAATGCTTCGCGTTTCCGGGCAGGCCGAATACGTAGCGGACTCCTTCAGCCTCCAGGGAAGAGACAACCTGTTGCCATGGATTTCGCTTCATACCTTGATCCTCTCGAACTGAAAGACGCTCCTGAGGGTGGCGTTGCATATCGCTCCGTGAAACCCTTGTAGCTGCTACCGGGCACGCCGTCAAGTCACATTGTAGATGGTGTTCCGGCGACAATGATTGGTTGATGCGTTGGCCGATGAGTACAATTGCCGGGATGTGGATATTATCGGTTCAATGTGGTCATCGGAGTAGTAGTGCTTCCCGCCAGGACAGAAGAACTCGAACGCGTTCAACTTGAATTGGAACTTCGTCGACGTCAATCCTCCAATGCCGTCCTTCAGGATCTGGTCAAGGAAGAACAACGAGAGCAACAGCGATTGCAGAGCGAGGTAGACACGCGTCTCGCCACCCTTCGCAATGACCTGGAACGCCTCGTGAGCGAAATCTCCAGACTGGAATCGAGGCTGGATCGGATGATGTTCAGCGGTGGCACCATTACCGATGAAGCGCTCGATCAAGAAGCAGAGGAGGCGCGGGCGGGCGAGGCTGCCTGGTGGGCAGAATGGCGGCACAAACAGTCCGAGCGCTCGAACCAGCGAATCACCAAGTCCGTCGCGGCGATGCCGGACGACATTCAGATGCGCCGTCTCTATCGGACGCTTGCTCGACTGGTCCACCCTGACCGCGCAGTTGATGCAGCTGATCGCGCCCGTCGTGAAGAAGTGATGCGACAGGCGAATCAGGCCAAAGAAGCACGCGACCTGGTCTGGATGCAGCAACTGATGGCTGCCTGGAGCTCAGAAGAAAGCGGAATTCCGAACGGCGCAGAAGCGCTCCGCGCGCGAATCGGCGAACTCGGAGTCGAACAGCAACAACTCCGACGGGAGCTCTCGCAACTGAAAGAAAGCGCGCTCGGGCGGCTGTTGCGGATGGGTGATCGAGACCTTCGAAGGCACCTGCGCCATGAAGAGAATAAACTTCGCCGGGAACTGGCACTCACTCGTCTTCGACGGCGCCGGGTATTGAGAACGCTTGACGAACGCCGGGAAACACTCAGCGCATCCAGTGGGGATTCATGATCGTTTCAATCCAGTAAGACGCATGAGAGAACCAACATGAATCCAAACAGGCTTACCCGCGAACTCCGCAAGCTCCCCGGAAACATTCGATCTCCCGACCTCCCTGGCGGCACACTCATTTCCGCCGTACTGGACCGGCGACTCATGGCGTGGAGTGACCGGGGTGGCGCCAGCAGAATTTTCGGCGATATCTGGTCCGAGCACTGCTGGGCGTACCTTACGAACGGGTCCTCGCTGTTCACCGGCATTACTGGATCTGAACCCGCTCCGATCATACTTCGGCTCGACGACAACCCGAAGATCGCGATTCAGGCCGGACGGAACAAGCTGCCAAACCCTGATTTCCTTGTCCTCACGAGCGGACAGGCTAACGAGTACGTCGTGCGGGCGGTAGACGCCAAGTTCGCTGTGGATCGATTAAGAAGGACACAGATTGGCCCGGAGTCGATTCGTGATCTCATTGAGTTGCCTGGCAGCCTTGCCCGCGAGGAGATCGTCAACATCGCCGGAGAATCCGCAATCGAACAGCTCAGCTTTCAGCCCGGGATGTTTCTCGGACCGAACAGCCTGTTGAATGATTATTTCTATCAGCAGCTAACGACTGGCGATGCTCCCCAGATTCCGGTCGATGAGCTAAAGCTCCTGACGGTGGACGCCGACGCGCTCTACTCGCGAATCGAAGAGCATCAATTGATGTCGATGTTGCAATCAATCGATGGGCTCATCGCGACCAGTCCTGAGAGTGAGATTGTCCTGGGAATGTACTACCTGCGACTCTCCAGCGCCGCTCGCTGGTTCGAGACTCAGGCGCGGCAACCACTTCTGGCAGTCGACGAGATCGAGCCCGTAGACATCGATCAGGTTCTGGATTCCGCCCGGAATCGAGTACAACCCGGGATCAGTGCTTACGGACTGATCGAGGAGTGGAGCGAGGTCGCGGAGCGATCGGTTGAGCGCAAAAAACACGTCAGTGACGCGGCCCGCCTTCCAACTCGCATGAGCGAAATCAGAGCACTGGTCGAACGTCGTAAACTGGACGATCAGAAGAAAGCAGTTCGAATCATTCGTGGAACGCTGGAAAAACAGTTCGCGCGGAGACTGGTGGAGACTGTCGGGGTCATCCCGTCGGAACCGGCAGAACCTCTGGATGAAATTGTCGAACGGGTGAGGACTGAGAGCCGAAACCTCCGCAAGGAAATGCTGCAGGAAGCGCGAGCGATCGCTGAACGGCTCGCCGAAAGTTCGGATGACGCCAGTCAGCCAGATTCCTGATCTGCGTCAGCTAGAACGTTACGGTGTCAGTTTCGACCTCGGCCAGGTATCCATCCCTCAGACCTTCTTCGACAAAGCTGACAACGTTCTGAATCATCTCTTCCGCGTGCCGCTTCGCGTTGGACACGCAAACGATGCCGATCCCGGCCACCTGCCAGTTCTCGAGATTGTCAATCTCGGCAATCGATACATTGAATCGAGACTGTACCCGCTTGATGACCGGTCTGACCGTCGACCGCTTCTCTTTCAACGAATGAGATTCCGGAATCTCAACCACCAGATACGCGATCGCGACAACCAAGACTATTCCCCCTGTCTACATTCCGGCTCGCTTCCATAGAGTTTCGCACTATCGGAGCCGCGGTATGGCTCAGAAGTGTGTTAGCTTTCAATCTGAATCAAGCCGTCTGCCAGGGGGAGAAAGGATCTCATAAACATGGCCAGCAGTAGCCAGTCTCGACCAGTTCTCTTTGTGACGTCACCGCTGGAGCGAGAACACGTAGACAGAATCCAGGATGTGGCTGGGGATCGAATTGAAATCCGCTACGAACCGGATCTTCTGGCTCCGATCAGATATGTCGCGGATCACAAAGGCGTAGGTAGGTTCGAGCGGTCGGGCAGTCAGCAGCAGCGCTACATGGCCAACCTCGCCGGGGCGAACATTCTATGGGATTTCCCGTCACTTCCGGATCAAAGGACAACATTGGCTCAGGCAGCGCCTGCCCTGCAGTGGGTTCAGACGACAAGCTCAGGAGTCGGTCAGCTTGTGCATCAGCTTGGTCTCGCGAGCACCGACCTGAAAGTCACGACGGCAAGCGGCGTGCACGCGGAGCCACTGGCCGAGTTCGTCATGCTCGTATTGCTCTCGCAGATGAAGCAACTTTCGAGGCTGCAGACGGACCAGATGGATCGACGCTGGGTACGCTACTGCGGTGATGAACTCCCCGGAAAGACGATGGCGATCGTAGGACCGGGAAAAATCGGCAAACGCGTCGCTGAGGTTGCCCATGCATTCGGTATGCGCGTTTCAGCGATGGGCCGGAGGAACGATCCGGCGCGCGCACGCGAGCTCGGCGTGGACAGAATGTATGGCAAGGATCAGATGCTGGAGATGCTCGCCGAGGCAGATTGTGTTGTCCTGTGCTGTCCCCACACCCCCGAGACGGAAAACCTGATCGACGCCCGGGCGTTTCAGGCAATGAAGGACGGCGTGATCTTCGTGAACATATCGCGGGGCCAGGTCGTCGTAGAAGACGCGCTGTATAACGCGTTGACCTCGGGCAAGATCGGGTTCGCTGGACTTGATGTTTTCCGCGAGGAGCCGCTTCCAGTGGAAAGCCCGTTCTGGGACCTGCCCAACGTGTTAGTCTCTCCCCACTCGGCAAGTACGGCCTATTCTGAGAATGGAAAGATAACCGAAATATTCTGTCACAATCTGGAATGCTTCCTCGATGGCCGCATAGCGGACATGAAGAACTTGCTCGATTTTGACGCGATGTACTAGGGCACGATCAGCGTCAGGGAAGCGTGCCGGCAGTCCCTAACTGCTTGCCCCGATCCTCTCGATCGGGGCCTGAAGCATGCTGACGGCAACCGGATCGGTCTATTCGCTCGAACCAAGCCAGGAGCGCGCACTTCGCCCGAGCTAGTAGGAAGGCTCATGCTCCAGGTCGAATTGCTCCTGCCAGGTGTTCATCGTCGGTCGGTCGTAGCCCAGGATCGCGAGCTGATCGATCACTCGTTCAATCACGTAGTCCGGCGTCGAGGCGCCGGCGGTTACACCTACATTGTGCGCAGACGTGAGCCAGGCCAGATCGATATCCAGTTCGGACTCTATATGGTGGCTTTCAACTCCGTAGCTACGGCCGACCTCAGCGAGTCGCGCCGTATTGGAGCTCTTCCGGCCACCGACGACAAGTATTACGTCAACTTCGCTGGCGAGTCGTTCGAGTGCATTCTGGCGCTCAGTCGTTGGCGCGCATATCGTGTTGCAGATCCGAATCTCCCCACCATCCCGAGCCACAAGATCAGTAAGATCCCGGGTGAATTTAAGGAATTCTTCGACAATCTTTGTCGTCTGGCTGATAACGGCAACTTTGCGCGGTGGCGACTGCAGTTCCTGATCCTGCCCACGCCCTCGAGGAGCATTCCAGGGAAGGTCTTCCACGTGTTTCGCGGCCACGGTTCGGCTTGTTCCCGCCCAACCGAGAATTCCGCGAACTTCAGGATGGCATTCGTCTCCGTATACAACAACGAAATAGCCCTGTTTCACCAGCTTTTGCGCCAGACGCTGAACCTTGGTCACGAGCGGACAAGTGGTATCCACCGTTGTCAGACCGAGTTCACCGGCGCGACGGTTGCGCTCTGGCGATGCTCCGTGCGCAGTAATTGCAATCTGACTGAACCCCCGCCGGGAAGCATCATCTACACTTAATGCGGTCTGCACACCGGACCGGCGCAAGCGTTCTACTACCTGCGGGTTGTGGATGACGTCGCCAATCGTTGCAATCTGGTTCGCGGGGTGTCCCGCTCGCTGGATAATCTCCAGTGTCCGCCTGACCCCCCAGCAATAACCTATCGTGTCAGCCAGAACGATCTTGCCCCGCATGCCTGAATGACTCCTCTCCTCGCCCTCAGTTTCTCTGAAGAAAGTAACTGGTCTCAACGCGTTGCTCCAGTTGAAGAAGACGTCCGGTCCAGTATCAGCCTGGTTGCTATTTCTGCCGACAGCAGCACTCCCGGGACACCTGCCCCCGGATGCGTCCCGGCTCCAACGAGATAGAGACCATCAATCTCGCTTACCTGATTGTGGGGCCGGAAATAAGCTGATTGGGTCAGCGTCGGCTCGATGGAAAACGCCGCGCCCAACCAGCTACGAAGTTCACCCTTGAAGTCGTCTGGGGTGAACCTGTGCTCAACGACTACCGAGTCCCGAAATCCTTCAAGGCCAAGTTCATTCTCCAGCGCATCTAGTACTCGCTCCCGCAAATCGTCCCCGGAATATGACCAGTCGATACCGGAGCTCAAATTGGGCACTGGAACGAGGATGTACATGCTCTCGCATCCTGGAGGCGCCATTGAAGGGTCCGTCCGGCTCGGGGTATGGATGTACATCGGCAGGTCAGTCGGAATCCGCTTCACGTCGAAGATGTCGGTTACGACGCGACGAAAGTCACGCGGCATGACGATCGTGTGGTGTCGCAACTCCGGATACTGTCTTGAGAGCCCCACGTAGAGCAGAAAACAGCTCATTGAGTGTCGAGAACGCTTCCAGTATCCGGACCACAGCCGCGATTGATTCTCCTTCGGCACCATGTTGAGCAACGTATTTGCCGCGTCGCTATTGGCAACTACAACTTCGGCACCCAACATCGTTCCTGACTCGGTCTCGACACCGACAATTCGGCCGTGCGCCGAGACAAATTTTCGCACGGGAGTATTAAGCAATACCTCGCCGCCGAGTTCCTCGATCAGCTTCACCATCGCGCTGATGATCGAGTACATCCCTCCGCTGGCGAAATGCACTCCTCCCTGCTTCTCGAGATAGGGCACGATACTGTAGATTGCACTGGCACGGAATGGATTCCCGCCAATGAACAATGGGTGAAACGACAGCACTGTCCGCAAATACGGGTCATTTATGTACCTGGATGCAAAGTCGTAGACGCTGCGCAAGCCGCCCAGCCGGATTAGCTCCGGCACGACCTTCAGGAATGAAGTAAATCGGTGGAACGGAGCCCGTCCGAGATCGACGAACGCACGCTGATAGACGTTCCGGGTCGCCTCCAGAAACCGCCTGTAGCCCTCGACATCGTCCGGATTAAACGAGGCAATCTGCTTGTCGAACTGGTCTGGATCACCGCTGTACTCGAACGTTCGGCCATCTTTGAACTGGATCCGGTAGTAGGGTTCAAGTTGCTGGATACTCACATAGTCTTCCAGCCTCTTCCCTGCAGCCTTCCAGAGGTCTTCGAGCAGCTCGGGGACGGTAATGAGCGTCGGTCCGGTATCAAACGTGAACCCCTGGTCAACAATCTGTCCGGCCCGACCACCAGGTTGATGTCTCGCCTCGACGACGGATACACGGTAACCGCCGGCGGCCAGGCGAATTGCTGCCGCCAGACCGCCGAACCCCGCTCCGACGACGATCGCTCGAGGTCGCGTTTCGGGCCCTCCGGTCTCCGTTGTCGTTAACGTGCGATCGGGCTGGTCTGTTGCAATCATGATGTCTCCGATACGTGTTTGCGCTGGTTGGGCACCGCCGAGAGCACCGGCATAGACAATTTCTCGACTTGTAACTGGATGCTGGCCACCATTGCGCCCTCATCTGGATAGTGGTTGAGGAACACGGCAGCGCCGAACCTCATGTCGATCACCCAGCGTCCACCTGATTCTGTGTAAGAGAAACCGACCGGAATGACCGGAATCTGCCGGCCCGACCGCCGTTGCGCCGCGCGGATGATCGACACGAATCCTGGGTCAAAATCCCGAAACGCTTTGCCGTCCATCCACTGCGTGCCATGCGGGTCGATCGTGGGAAAGCCTTCGGGAAAGACAGTCAGCAAGCGACCCTCTTCGAGGATTTCGACAGATTCGCGAAATGCAGTGCGGAGATACTTGATGCGTTCAAGCCTGGAAAACCCTTCAGCGCTGGAGGAGTCTGACCTCACTACCACGGGCCACCTTGCCATCCGGCAGGCGGATTCGAGCAGCCGTCGCTGCAATCCGGACGTCGTCCAATCGACGGCTGCAACGATGTGCATTGGTCGAGGAAGTGAAACCTGGAGCGCGCATCCATCCAGCAGATGATGATAGTGGCGGCTGAGAAGTATTGCCGGTCCATCCTCGGGAACGTTGTTGAGCCCGTCAACCTGGAGACGCGCCTCGCGCGCCAGAAACAGCCGTGCCCCCATCGTCATCACGCCACGGGACACCCGTCGCACGGTGTCATCTCCGCTCGTTCCAGAACGTCCAGAGTGACCATCAGTCCATCCCTCGGCAGTTACCAGAGCGATCGTTGCCGGAATGAGTCCGAGTACCGCAGTGAAAACAACAGGCCACCAGAGACCGACGGCGGCGCTAATCACCATCGCGAATATCATGTTCGCGAGGTAGACGACAAAAGAGACGCGGATGATCCGGGTAGAAAGCTCTGGTTCTCTCCCCCACGCCAGCCTGCTGAGACCCATGAATGTCGCCCCGGTCAGAATCCAGCCGAGGAAATTTCTCGCCGGCATGTCGAAGTAGAGGCCCGTCTGATCCCATCTCCAGAACCGCACCTCCAGTTGCTGGTGAGCCATAGCCGGATCGAGAACCAGATCCCAGACGGTTAGCAGAGTCGCTCCGAGAACGACTGAGCCTAAAGAGCGCTTCCAGCCTCCTCCGCCGCCCGTCAGGACTATCGCCAGCAAGTACGAGGCGAGGCCCATATAGAACCAGGACAGTGGAATCGTGAATGGCACTTCGTCCAGGATCTTGTAGCCGAGACCGGATGTGTACTGATAGTCGCCGAACGGGAAACCGGTAGTCGTTCCAATAAGTTCAGCGGTGAGCGAAACCGAGCAGGCGATCGCGAAAAACCAGATGGTTCTCCGAGCACCAATCGTGTGGACCGAAATGATCAGCATTGCGGCTGCGGCGAACAGTATGTGAAGCCCACCGGCATAGCGCATCCCGAAACTGTAGGCGCGCACTCCTAGCTCGCTATCTGCCCATAGCTGTGGGTTGGGAACGGCAATCAGCAGGCCAGCCAGCCCGAATATCAGGGCCGCTATATGACCGACTATTAGTACGATAATCCAGAAGGACGTTCGATTTAAACCTTTATCGCTATTCACGAGACTTCCTCATCAACAAGTTGGCGCCCCCGCCAGGTATGGGTCCGTCGCAGAAGATTCCAGGCGTAGAGAATCGCCGATACAGGGTCGAAAATCGGCGACAACCAGTAAGTCCAACTGACTCGCGAGTATGCCCGGCGCGTACCCACCAGAATTCCGATCCGGCACGCAAGCAATGCTCGGTTGGCCCCGACAAATACCCGGCCCGTCGCTCCGCCGGGTGGGCTCCACCAGGCAGCAAGCAGTGGAAGAAGCTGAAGGAAAACCAAATTCGCCAGCCCGTCTCTGCCAGCCTTTGACAGGAAGCGGTCTCTCAAAGCGAGCGAGCGCGGCCAGTTCGCCAGGCACGTACGCGCATCCGGATACATTTGTGTCTCAGCGAGACCTGGCCCTTCGTAGAAACCAACTTCGTATCCGGAAAGGAAAAGGTGTCGGGCGAGCGTGACGTCTTCGCAGATCGAGCCCCGAGCGATAGCAAATCCACCCGCACGCAGAAGGTTCTCACGTTCGTAGAGTGCGAATTGTCCGTTCGCCTGAACCTCTTCGATCGCTCTGGCTGTGTGCCCTGGAATTCCAAATCGATAGACGAGCGTGCTGAGCAACGACGGGTGGACAAGCGAAAGGCCCCGAGTACTGGCAACCTGGTTACAGGCCAGACTGAGAAATGGCACCCGATTCGCATCGGCGAATCTCACCGCGCTTGCACAGGCAGTCGGAGCGCACCGCACGTCGGCATCGATGGTTACGATCCACCGTGACGTTTCCGATGAATTTCGGAGACCAACATCCAGACCCCAGGCCTTGCCGTTCCAGCCCTTCGGCACGGGATCAGCGGCTATCAACCTGATTCTGGAATCGGCGGCCGCATAGTTCGCAACCAGCGCACGGGTGCCGTCGGATGATCCACCGTCAACAACGAGGACTTCAGCGACTGATTTATCCTGTCGCGTTAGCGAAGCCAGACAATCGGCGACCCTGTCAACTTCGTCGAGGACTGGAACAACGACGGTTACTGAGCCAGTCATTCCCGACGTTGCCTGCGACAACGAAATCTGCTTCCCGTGCCGGGTTGAGAAAAGCTGTCTCAAAAACCGGGTAGCAAGGAGCAGTTGAGTGGCGATGATTCCCCAGGCCAGAATTCGTATCATCTCCCACCACCGATGAATATCGCGAGATGAGGAGAATTGGAGCAGCTAACCCGCATGGTGACGAGACCCTCTCCCGTAAAGTACCGACAGGTCGCTAGCGGTTGCGGACTCTGAATCAGACTCACGAAGTTCGTCGCTCGCAAGCGTACGGACAGCTTCACGAGTCTTCTGCCACCCGCTCGTCGAAGCCCGCTGATTAATTGAATCGAAGTCGTTGCGCTCAATCTCTCGCAGTATCTGCTGATAGAGTCGCGCGGCGACAAGAATCGGCATCCGAACGTCTTGCGGGAGCAACCGTACGCCGGCGATGCCGGCGGCATAGTGTTCGTCCGCCCAGGAGGTCATCTCCTGGATCACCAGCCGCAACTGTTGACTCGGACCGCTACCCGATCTCCAGCTCGCGGCAACATCATCGGGAGAAAGCCCGCGAGAGGCCAGCAAATCCAGCGGAAGATAATTGCGGCCCTGAGCGACGTCCCCACCGATATCTCTGAGGATATTGGTCAACTGCATCGCAATGCCTAGACGGGTTGCAGCTTCAACGGATTGTTGGCTGGTTGCGCAGAATACGTGCGCCATCGCGATCCCAACGGTAGACGCCACCAGATAGCTGTATCGTTCGACGTCCTGTCGACTTTCCGGTGAGACGGGATCAAGATCCGAACGCACGCCGTCCAGAAAGTCCAGTAACAGACTGTTCGGGATGCCGCTTGCATCGCAGATAGTACTGAGATTGCGCCCGAGTTCGGGGCGTGGAGCGGTGCCCAGCCGACCACTTTTCAGCCACCGATCCCAGCCGTCGAGCTCACTTCGAACATACTGCACCGATTCCGGGTCGGTGGAGTTCTCATCAACCAGATCATCCAGGGTTCGGAAAAACGCGTAGAGATCTATTGTTGCATCCCGATATCGAGGCGGCAGAAACCGAGTCGAGAATCTGAATGTGCGTGCATGTTCCGCCATCAATCGCTCGGAACTACCGGACGTTGCCGCGAAATCCGACATGAGCGAGAACGCCGCGTTTCTCGCTGCCAGCGATGAATGCCAGCCAATCGCTGCGAGCACTGAAGCCCATCGCAATGGTCTGAGCAGATAGATTCGCGATAGTACTGCCGGGGCTGACATGTCAGATTCTTCCGCTAACTAATGATCGGTAGGTAACACTGCTAAAAATATACACTATCTCGGTCGAAGGCCATCCATCAGAATGCCGATCATCTCATCAGCCATGTCCTCAGGGGGGCGGCTACTAAACCGCACCGAAACCTGAATCGCCTCGATTATCGAAAGGAGCGCGCTGGCCAGTAACCGGCTGTGCCCGGCATCACGTAGCCCCTCGCGGTCGATCCCGCGATCGAAAACCGCCTCTATCGGGAGAATCAGACTTCTAAGCGCCGTCTGCATCAATCGATGCCGCTGCGATTCTTCAATCTCTACCATATCCGAGCGCACCATTCGTGCCATGTCAATCGGTGGTTGTGAAAGCATCCACCGGGCGATTGCTTTCAACTGTTGTTCGACATCTTCAGGCGCGCCCGCGATCGTTCTCCGCATACCATCTGCGTGCCGCTCCATCGCACGTTCTGTCACCTCAACAAACAGCTCTTCCTTGCCGTTCGGGAAATGATGGTAAAGAGACGCCTGGCGGATTCCAAGCTCGTCAGCGATATCGCGCAACGTTACTGCTTTGTAACCACGGTCGCTGAACAATCTCTCGGCAACTGTTACGACCCGAGATCGCGCAGATTCCTTTTCATTTCGCACCATTTGATTCCCCTGCGCTATCATGATCAGTTGACCTCTCCGCGCGACCATTCCGCGATCTATGATCTACTGGCCTGTATTGGACAACCCGCATTTCCCGGGCCTCCACCTAACAATCGACAGGCATAGCCTTCGGCTATTATAAGACGTGAATCGATAGAACGCCTATCTGTGTCGAATGCGCAGGGAATTGTGTGTCTTGACACAGAGCCACCGGACAGTCCGATTCGTGATCAATTCTGCCCGGATCTTCGCGATATGCGTACCGAACCGACTCGCGACGCGATGATCGTACGAAACACGCCGCCGCCTTTAACCTCGTTGTCCAGGCGGCTCGCCCATTTTCGGATGCCGGCGGAAATACGAAACAAACATGACGCTACTTACAACGCTGAAGACTGCGAATGCCGCGAATGTCGGCGCGTAACCGTAGGCGACGATGACGGCTCCAGCTGCAAGACTGGATATGGCGTAGCCCAGGTTCCACATTCCACTCCGGAGACTGAACCCATTGGCCCGCGCGCGTGCTGGCAAAACACTCCCCATCACACCCGAATCCAGGGGCCAGCACATACTTGTCGAGGTAGTCCGCATTATATGAGCAACCGCTGCGATCGCCAGATGCGGATAAAACAGCAGGAGCAGAAAGATGGGCGCCGGAGCGATCCGAATCCAGAGAAGCGAATTGAGTTCGCCATACTTGCGAACAATTGACGGAAT
Organism: Thermomicrobiaceae bacterium; assembly: GCA_040904465.1. Classification (GTDB taxonomy): domain Bacteria; phylum Chloroflexota; class Chloroflexia; order Thermomicrobiales; family Thermomicrobiaceae; genus SLMJ01. The sequence continues at coordinate 13,246 of JBBDTL010000005.1, forward strand.
CAACAGACCCATGATCGCAGCAACGATCCCCGCAAACGCAAACACCATTCCAATTCGGCTCGGTCTTGCGCCGAGG
>JBBDTL010000006.1:0-13311 GCA_040904465.1 Thermomicrobiaceae bacterium
GGCGAAACACTGATCATCTGCCCCTTGACCGGCTTGACCGGGAACGCTCGCGTGATCGACGGCCCGAGGAAACGGGTCCAGGCTCCCGCGGCGAGCACCACAGTTTCAGCGTGAATCGGTCCCTCGGCGGTTTCTACGCCGGTTACCGTGTCTCCGTCGGCGAGGATCGAGATGGCAGGCGTGTACTCCCGCACCTCGCCACCGCACGCCTGAAACGCCACCGCGACTGACTCGGTAAACCGGTGCCCGGTCATCGCGCCACCGTCTTCAGTATAGTAGGCGCCAAGCACGTCATGCGGGATCATCGGCTCCAGCTCGCGTACTTCAGCTGGTTCAATCCAGTTGGATCTGAAGCCATGCGTTGTCTGCCAGTTGATCTGCGACTGAGCGGCTTCGACCTGCTCCTCGGTCTGGGCAACGAGCACTTTTCCGATATGCAGATAGCTGGTATCCATGCCGCTGTCGGACTTGACCGAGGAGAGCAGATCGGCGAATCGCTTCTGACTGCGATCGGCCAGCTCGGCGCGGTGCGGGGGCAGGCCGGCAGCCGTAGGCGGTCCGATGATCCCGGCAGTTGCCCAGGAGGCTTCGTGCCCGATCTGGCCCTGCTCCAGCAAGAGAGTCTGCACCCCGCGTTTCTGCAGCTCGTAGGCGATCGTGCAGCCGATGACACCTCCACCGACCACGATCGCGTCGGGCGATGACTGGCCTGTGCTCATTTCCCGGATCCTTTCCTGGCGCTGTGATAGTCTGTCGTCTGAAACCTGATCGACTGCGTTGGTCTATGCCTAGCAGACCCCGCCCAACTGTGCAACACAGGAGCCTGATGTGTTTTCGGGAACGCCCCAGGGATGCTGACGATACTGCTGGTAGGGGTGGGCGGAGCCATCGGTTCAATCGCCCGCTTTCTGCTTTCGGCGACGGTGCAGCGCCGGTCCCGCAGCAGTTTCCCCTGGGGAACGGTTGTCGTGAATGGGACGGGTTCATTCCTGATCGGGGTCGCGTTCGCCCTCTTCGATGGCGGAGTCTATTCAGGTGACGCACTTGTGTTCCTCGCGAGCGGGATACTCGGCGGCTATACGACATTCTCCACGTTCAGTGTCGAGAACATGGCGCTTCTCGAGCAGCGTCGTTATGGCTGGCTGCTGGCAAACACTGTCGGTCAGATCAGTGCCGCACTGCTCTTCGCGGTGCTTGGCTACTGGCTGGGATCGGCGGCGGTTTGATGGGTTGGCAGATCGCCAGTGTTGGCCTGGGCGGAGCCATCGGCGCCGTCATACGGTACGCGCTCCTGCAATGGCTGGGCGGCGTCGACGATGGGATCTTGCCCTGGGGGACGGTCAGCGCGAACCTCCTGGGGTCGCTTTTGCTGGGAATGGTGGTCGGCCTGTTCGACCGCGGTGCGCTGCGCGAGCCAGCTCGGCTCTTCCTTGCGGTCGGACTGCTGGGCGGGTTTACCACGTTCTCTCTCTTCTCCTATGAGAATCTGGAGCTGTTGCGGGACGGCCGGTATCTGGTGCTGCTGGTGAATGCGATCGGACAGACGGTTCTGGGTTTGTGCGGTGCCGCTGCAGGACATTTTCTCATTCCAAGATTGCGCCATAGTCGTCTAAACTGATCGAGCGGCCCTGAATAGTCCTCATTTGCAAAGCTGGATCAATCCATCAATCTCGCTCGGGATGTTGCGTCTGAGAACAGAGCGTGACGACACGGCATTCCTGGCAGGGATAATGGTCCTATTGAAGTTAATGCTGATACAGCTTATGATGCCTGTATTGGGTGACATATGAGCAAAAATCGCTTGTGTTGGAGACGTCCGATCTCTGGGCGACGAAACTCGAAAACACAGTCGTTTCAAAATGAAAAGGGCTCCGTATGAACTATCAGGGCGTTGGTATCAGGTTTCTCGCGACGGTGCTCGACAGCATCGTTCTCATGGTTCCGCTGTTCGCGCTGGGGCTTGTTCTTGGTGGTACGAGCGGCGAGGCAGACGGGGCCAGCTTTGCGCTTGAGGGCGCGGCTGCGTTACTCTACATGCTCATCAGCTTTAGCCTTTGGCTCGGATACTATACTGTGTTGGAAGGAACTTACGGGGCTACGCTTGGCAAGATGATCCTTGGTCTCCAGGTTGTACATCTGGATGGTAGCAAGATCAACATCAGCACTGCGCTGGTGCGGAACGCGCTTCGACTCATCGATGGCCTGTTTACTTATCTTGTGGCCGCGATATTGATCTGGACATCGCCTACAAGACAGCGGCTTGGCGATCGGGTTGCAAAGACCACCGTAGTCCGCAAAGCGTCGGTAACTGCTCCGAACACCGCAAAAACCTCCTGAACCGGGCAAGAGACGATACAACGCCGGGGGATTCCCCCGGCGTTGTTCTTGTTGCCTGTACGACCGGCTATTTCGCCCAGGTTACATCCTGCTCGTGTTCGATCTTGCCGGGGTCAAGCTCCATGCCCATACCGGGCCCCGTCGGCACGGTGATCATGCCGTCCTTTGGCTTGACCGGATCCTTCCAGAAGAACTGGTGGACCTCGTTCCACTTCACCAGATACTCCTGCAACGGTGACGCCAGGTGGGGGACCGCCGCATTGACATGGGCGACAGCCGGCACGGAATGCCCATGTGGGATCACTGGCAGATTGTAGGTGGATGCGATTGCGATGATCTTCATCGTCTCGGAGATGCCGCCACACCAGTAGACATCCGGTTGCAGCACGTCAACCGCTCCGGCATCCATCAACTGCTTCAGACCGTAGCGGGTGTACTCGTGTTCGCCGCCGGAGATCGGCACCACAGACCGCGAGCGCACCTCGGCGTAGACGTCGATGAGGTCCGGCATGACAGGTTCTTCGATCCAGCGCGGTTCGAGATGCGCGATCCGGTTTGCGATGATCTCAGTATAGGGAGCGTCCCAGCTCATCCAGGCGTCGAGCATGAAGTCGACATTCGGCCCAATCGCTTCGCGAATCGTATGGGCCAGCTTGACGTTCTTCTCGATACCGGCTTTGCCGTCGTTCGGGCCATAGCGAGGGAACCACTTGGTCGCGGTGTAGCCCTGCCCGGCGACCCAGCCGGCGCGCTCGAACACTTTTTCGTCATCCAGCGAGAACCCCAGCATGCTCGCATAGGCCGGAAACTCGGTCCGGATCGGCCCGCCGAGCAGTTCGTAGACCGGCGCATTGTAGTGCTTGCCTTTGAGGTCCCAGAGTGTGCAGTCGATCGCGCTGACCGCCAGCATCGGCGGGCCTTTGCGTCCGTGGACGAGGTACCGGTACATCTTGTCCCAGAGACGCTCGATCGCGAGCGGGTTCTCCCCGATCAGGATCGGTTTGAGCTGCTGGTCGATGAAATAGGCGACATCGTCCGATACCGGGCCGCCGATACCGCTGACGCCTTCGTCAGTATCGATTTGCAGGTAGATCGCGGTGATCGTGAATTTATCGCTCTTCGGGTCTTTCCCGAGCCAGGGGGGCGGATCTGTCTGGTGCTCCGGGTACACATCGATCGGGCGAATGAGACGCTCTTCCCAGAATTCACCCTCGTGCTGCATGGTTCCGGTCAATCGCCGGAGCCGGATATCGGTGATCTTCATCGATCGCCTGCCAATCTCATTTTACACGGGAAGCCTGTTCGCCTCCGCATTGTTCTGGACGTTGACCGATACTAGACTCAGTTTGAGGCATTGTCCAGAGATTCCACTTTTGCGAAGATCATAGTTCCGGTAGGCTACGGGCAATCTGAGTGAACCCGTTTTCAACTCAACAGCCGGGAGAATGACAAATGGGGCTCTTACGTCAGCTGCGCAATCACATCGGGCTGAAGCCGAATCCGATCAGCTCCGCAACCAGGCAAGCCCGTTCCCGCACCGACGGAGCGGACGTCACCGTGAGCGTCTGCCCGTACTGCGCCGTCGGGTGCTCACAGCTCGTTTACGCCAAGAATGGCCGGATCATCGACATCGAGGGCAACTATGAGAGCCCGATCAATGGCGGTACGCTCTGTCCCAAGGGCGCGGCGACCTATGGCCTGCTGCATAACCCGCACCGGCAGACGAAGGTGAAGTATCGGGCGCCGTACAGCGATCACTGGGAAGAGCGGCCGCTGGATTGGGCGATGGACCGGATCGCCGAGCGAGTCAAGAAGACCCGCGACGAGACGTATGAGGAGGCCGACGACGAGGGCCTCCCGCTGATGCGAACCCTTGGGATCGGTCATCTCGGTGGTGCGACGCTCGACAACGAAGAGAACTACCTGATCAAGAAACTCTTCACCGCAGGACTGGGAATTGTCGCGGTCGAGAATCAGGCCCGGATATGACACTCCAGCACGGTGCCCGGTCTGGGCGCCAGACTCGGTCGCGGCGGTGCGACGATGCCCCAGCAGTCGCTGGCGGATAGTGACTGCGTCATTATCATGGGCTCGAACATGGCGGAGAATCACCCGGTCGGCTTTCGCTTTGTCATGAAGGCGAAAGAGCGCGGAGCAACGATCATCCACATCGATCCCCGGTTCTCCCGTACCTCGGCGATGGCGGATGTGCACGTACCGATCCGGGCGGGCTCCGACCTGGCGTTTCTGGGCGGGCTGATCAACTACACATTGAACAGCGAGCGCTGGAACAATGATCCGTTCTTTCGCGAGTTCGTCCAGCATTACACCAACGGGCCGGCGTTGATCAATGAGGATTTCCGGGATACCGAGGACCTTGCCGGGAAGTTTTCAGGTTTCGATCCGGAGACTGGTGAGTATGAGTTCGAGACCTGGCAGTACGCCGGCGAATCGCAGAAGAGCGATGAATCCGAAGAAGAGCAGGACGAGCAGGAAGCCGGTCAGACCGCTGAAGCGGAGTCGGAAATCACCGAGGAACTCTCGGAGGAGCTCTCGCAGGATCCCACGATGGAGGATCCACGCTGCGCCTTTCAGATTATCAAGCGTCATTTCTCCCGCTATACACCGGAGATGGTGGAACAAGTCAGCGGAGTACCGAAAGAGCTCTTCCTGCAGGTAGCCGAGAAGCTGGTCAACAGCTCAGGACGGGACCGGACATCGTCGTTCTGCTATGCGGTCGCCTGGACCCAGCACACAACCGGCACCCAGATCATCAGTTGCTGCGCGCTTCTGCAGCTTCTGCTGGGGAACATGGGGCGGCCTGGAGGCGGAATCCTGGCGCTCCGGGGCCATGCGACGATCCAGGGAAGCACTGACATTCCAACCCTCTACAATCTGCTTCCCGGCTATATGCCGATGCCGTCGATCGCATCCGGTCACAGTAATCTGAAGGACTACATCCGGGTTCAGCAACACCGGACCGGCTGGTGGCACAACTTCCCGAAGTACATCATCAGTCTGCTCAAAGCCTGGTACGGTGATGCCGCGACGGAAGAGAACGACTACGGGTTCGACTACCTGCCCAAAATCTCCGGTGATTACTCATTCTCCGCGATGATGCCGATGATGAAGGACGGGACGCTCAAGGGTCTTTTCTGTATGGGGATGAACCCGGCGGTCGGCGGACAGAACTCACGGCTGATCCGGGAAGGGCTGGCGAACCTCGACTGGATGGTCATGCGGGACCCGTATGAGATCGAGTCGGCCGCCTTCTGGTACGACTCGCCGGAAGTTCGAAACGGGGAGATTCGCCCGGAGGACATTAAAACCGAGATCTTCTTCCTGCCGCCGGCGGTCACACCCGAGAAGGACGGCTCATACACCAACACTCAGCGGCTGGTGCAGTGGCACGAGAAAGCAGTCGACCCGCCGGGAGAGTGCCGATCTGAGCCATGGTTTATGTACTACCTGGGTCGCCGGCTGAAGGCGCTCTACGCTGACGATGACTCGGCGAAAGGCCGGCAGATTCAGGCGCTGACCTGGGGCTACGATACGGAAGGCAAGCATGGCGATCCCGTGCTGGAGCAGATCGTCGAAGAGATCAACGGCTACACGGTCGCTGATCGGAAACTGGTCTCGGGATTTGCCGATCTGAAGGACGACGGCTCGACGGCATGTGGCTGCTGGATCTACTCCGGAATCATGCCTGAGTCAGGCGTCAACCAGGCCAGACGCCGAAAAGGTGACGATCGGGCAGCGCTGGGGTGGGGCTTCGCTTGGCCGGACAACCGGCGGATTCTCTACAACCGCGCCTCGGCCGACCCACAGGGGAGACCCTGGAGCGAGGAGAAGCGCTGGATCTGGTGGGACGAAGAGTTAGGGCGCTGGACGGGATACGATTCGCCCGATTTTCCGGCGAGCAAGTCCCCGGATTATGAACCTGAACCCGAAAGTGTTGGGATGGAGGCTCACCGCGGCGATGCGCCGTTTGTGATGATGCCGCATGGCCGCGCGCTGTTGTTCGCATCAACCGGATTGCGCGACGGGCCGATTCCAACGCACTACGAGCCATGGGAAACCCCGGTAACGAATCTGATCTATCCCGAGCAGGCACGTTCGCCAGTGGTGACTACGTTCGACAGGGCTGACAACCGCTATCACGAAATTGGTGACCCTCGGTTCCCTTATGTAATGACCACCTACCGGCTGACGGAACACCACACCGCCGGCGGAATGAGTCGATTCGTTCCGTGGCTGGCCGAGCTTCAGCCGGGCGGATTCGCCGAGATCAGCCCGGAGCTTGCCGGGGAGTTCGGGGTCGACAATGGCGACTGGATAACCATTACGACCCTGCGGGGCAGCATCGAGACCCGGGCGCTGGTGACCGAGCGCATGCAACCGCTGCAGGTGCATGGCAGAGCGATTCACCAGGTCGGGATGCCCTGGCACTACGGATGGGGCGGGATCGCCACCGGCGATATCGCCAACGATCTCAGCGCACTGATCGAAGACCCGAACTCGCGCATCCATCAGGCGAAGGCGTTTACCTGTGACATCAGCAGGGGTCGGTTGCCTTCCAGAGTCAGGAGTGACGCCGATGGTGAGTAGTGCTGAACGAAATCGATCACGAACCGGCGCCCGCGAAGGAGCGATGGGCTTTCTCACCGATACGACGCTGTGTATCGGCTGCAAGGCCTGCGAGGTCGCCTGCAAGCAGTGGAACCAGCTCCCGGCGGATGATTTCGGCTTCACCGGCCACAGCTACGACAACACGAACGACCTGGCTGCGGAAACCTGGCGGCACGTCTCGTTCGTCGAGCAGATTGCCGACGGCGAGGGCGCTCGGCCGACTTCGCTGCGAGCGTTCCAGAGCAACTGGTTGATGATGAGTGATGTCTGCAAGCATTGCGTCAACGCGGGTTGTCTCGAGGCCTGCCCGACCGGAGCGATCATCCGGACCGAGTTCGACACGGTCGTCATTCAGCAGGATATCTGTAACGGCTGTGGCTACTGCGTTCCTGCCTGCCCGTTCGGCGTGCCCGCGCTCAGCCCGATCGACAACAAGGCGCACAAGTGCACGCTCTGTTACGACCGGTTGAAGGGCGGAATGGAGCCGGCCTGCGCCAAGGCCTGTCCCACCGATTCGATCCAGTTCGGGCTGGTCGATGAGCTCATGGAGCGTGCCGGCCAGCGGGTTGCCAGCTTGAACGATCGAGGAGTCGACGGTGCGTACATCTATGGCGACCGGGAGACGGGCGGAACGCACGGGATCGACGGCCTGAACGCCTTCTTCATCCTGACGGCTCCCTCGGAGGTCTACAATCTTCCGGCTGAGCCGGAGTTGCCACAGGACAAGACATTCTCAGGATACGCCTCCACGATCCTGGCGGCGGCCGTGTTCTCGATCGGCGCGGCGCTGTCGTTGAGGGGCAGGTAGCAACGTGGTCATGTCAGGCGAATTTGAACGCCGATGGGAAAACCGCCGTCAGCGAGTAAGAACAGCCGGTGACGAGGCCCGGGAGAGCTACTACGGTCTTCCCGTCATCCACAAAGCCCACTGGGATGCGTACATCATCGTCTATTTCTTCGTTGGTGGTATCAGCGGGGCCGCCAACACGATTGCCTCGCTGGCTCGGCTGGCAGGTGGCAAAGACTCGGAATCGATTACCCGGATCGGCCGGTATCTCTCCACAGCCATGCTGGTGCCGAGTGTCGTCTGCCTCATTCTCGACCTGAAGAAGCCGGAACGATTCCTGAACATGCTCCGTATCGTCAAGCTTCGTTCGCCGATGTCGGTAGGGACGTGGATACTGGTCACATCGAGCTTCTTTATGGGACTGCTGACTGCCGATCAGGCCCGGAAGGACGGGCTGCTGGGTAGGTCCAACATGATGACTCGCACGCTCCAGCGCTTGCCAATGCGCTTGATCGACGTGCTGGGCATCATCCCCTCGCTCTTTCTGGCCGGCTATACCGGTGTGTTACTCGCCGCGACGGCGGTTCCGCTCTGGACGAAGAATCACCTGCTAATGGGGCCGCTGTTCCTGGCGTCGGCGTTCTCCAATGCAGCAGCAGCGATAGCCCTGATCATGGGACTCAAGCGTAACGACGTTAGCGATGCGAAGCACCGGGTGGAACGGCTGGATGTCGCAGCAATGATGGCCGAGTTGTCACTGCTCGTCGCATTCAAGTCCGGATTGACCAGAACCGAAGCCGCGCCGATAGAGACGGGCAGGATCGGAAAGGTCAATCGATTCGGCGTGCTTGTCGGCGGGATCGGTTTTCCACTGCTACTGCATGGAGCCTCGATGCTCCGGGGCAAACACTCTCCGAGGCTGATTTCGATCCTGGCCTCGACCGCCGTGCTTATCGGTGGCTATCTGTTCCGCTATGTGATGGTCATTGCCGGTCACAAGTCGGCCGACGACCCCAAGGCGACGTTCGAGATGACCCGAAAGCGGTAGTGCGCCCCCTCCCTGGGCTCGCTTCCTGACCTCTTGATCAAAAGTTCCCGACTGAATCGGGAAGCCGTCCGATGACACGGGATATCGCCGGCTCCTACAGTGTTCCCATGTGAGGCGATTCAGTGTGAATCGCCGGTAGAAGGGGAACGGAGAGATCTCATGTCCACTGAGTCATCCACGCAACGGTTTCAACGTATCGTCGTGGTTATCTGCCTGATCGTCGCCCCGCTGTTACTCGCTGCCGGGATCCTGGTGCATCCGGGTGAGGCTGAAGGTGGGCTGGTGGGGACGCTGGCGGATAACCCGGGGCAGATAGAGGCAGCCAATCTATTGATTATTTTCTCCTCAATTCTGTTCGTGCCGGGTCTTCTCGGGCTTCTGCGCTATGTAACCGGCCGGGGCACCGTGTTGACGACCATTGGAGTCGCTATGGCGATGATTGGCGCAGTTTGCCATGCTGTCTGGGCAGGCTTCCAGATAATTCTGCTCGGAATCGTGCAGGGCGGTATCGATCAGGCTCAACTCTCTGCGCTGGTCGAGGGCGATCCTCCGAACGCGGCGTTTGTCATCGTCATGGCAATGTTTCTCGTCGGCTTCTTTCTCGGCCTGATCGTTCTTGCCGCCGGGCTCTGGCGTTCGCAGATGTTCCCAAGGTGGGCGGCTGTAGGCATCGGCCTCATCGCACTGTTCAATTTCGTGCCTGTCGACAACAGGGCAGTTCTGTTTATTGCGCCTATGGTACTGGTAGCGAGCTTCGCTGCAATTGCTCTGACGCTTTTCCGCAGTTCTGATGCGGCATCCGTGCCGGAGATAGATAGCGTTCCAGGTACTGGCGTCCAGCCACAGATGCAGTAGGTCCCGCGCCGAGGAAACAGGCATATAATGGGCTTGCACCTGAGTAACACGCAGGTGCAAGCCATTCCAGTAAAAGCAAAGAGGAGCAGCGTCGGATGAACAGCCGAACCGGCCACGGTGTGATCGCCCATTTTCAGAATCTGTTGGCCGTGGCTGGTCTCCGTGACCGTGTCTTCGTGGTCGCCCGCGGTGTCTGTGTCGTTGTCGCCGTTTCCATGATCGGATTGTTCCTCGCCGCGATTCCCGCACGATTTGACCAGCTAGTGACGCTGACCAGTCTTCCTGAGGAAATCGATCCAGCAACGCTTCACGCGAATCTCGATGCCGCCGGACTCTCGCTTGAAATCTACGCGCTACATAGAGTCACGATGGAGGTAGCATTTGCGCTGGTGTGCATCTCCCTCGGCGCTCTCATCTTCTGGCGAAGACCGAATGATCGTATGGCCGTTTTCACCGCATTGCTTCTTGTGCTGCTAGGAACCACCTTCTGGTACACGCTCCAGGCGCTCACTGGATTCAACCCAATCGTGCAAGCGGTAATCTCGCTTCTCGACGTTCTTGGCTTCATGCTCCTGTTTGTCTCACTATTTCTGTTTCCTGACGGGCGCTTCGTCCCGAAGTGGACCGGCTGGTTGACCGCCGGACTGGTAGCAGGCATCGGATTGGGGATGGTCTTCCCAGACTCGCCACTCAATCCAGATAACTTTCCAGTACCAGTTTTCCTGCTATTCATTCTGGGCTGGCTTGTCACCGGGGCGTATGCACAGTACTACCGTTACCGATACGTTTCCGGGCTGGTCCAGCGACAGCAAATCAAATGGATTGGCTTCGGGATCTCCGTTGCGGTGCTAGGGTTCCTCTTGATGATCGTCATAGGTGAGATTATCTTTTCGTTGGCTGAACCGGGAACTGTTTCAGAGATGATCGCAAGCAGCGCGATGACAATGTTCATGGCGTTGATTCCGACGTCCATCGGTGTTGCCATCCTGCGACACCGACTGTTCGAGATCGACTCTCTGATCAATCGCACACTTGTGTACGGCGGGTTGACCGTCTGCGTTGTAAGCCTGTATGTCCTGATCGTTGGCTATCTGGGCGAGTTGCTTCGAAATGATCGAAGTCTACTCGTTTCACTGGCCGCGACGGGTGTCGTCGCCGTCGCTTTCGCGCCGCTTCGCGACTATTTCCAACGAAGCGTCAACCGGCTGATGTACGGCGATCGAGACGATCCCTATGAGGTCGTGACTCGTCTTGGAGCCAGACTTGAAGAGGCGTTTGCGCCCGAAGCCGTGCTTCCGACGATCGTCGATACCGTGCGTGAGGCGCTGAGACTCCCTTACGTGGCAATTGCACTTGGTTCAGAGCTCACGCAGGCTCCTGCTGCGTCGAGCGGCACCCCGGTGACTGATCCGATCCGACTCCCGCTCATGTATCAGAACCAACAGGTCGGAGAACTTCTGCTTGCTCGACGTTCAGGCGAAGACGAACTTTCGCCCGCAGACAGTCACCTGCTGAGTGATCTCGTCCGGCAAGCTGGTGTGGCGGTTCACGCGGTTCGCCTCACGGCTGATCTTCAGCGATCTCGGCAACATCTCGTCACCGCACGCGAAGAGGAGCGACGAAGGCTGCGGCGCGATCTGCATGACGGTGTTGGTCCGCGGCTGGCAGCGATGGTTATGAAACTGGAGACAGCGCGGGGACGCCTGATTGGCGTTCCCGATGCGGATGACCTGCTGGACGATATTGTCGGGCAGGTCCGGTATGCAGTTGGTGACATCCGGCGAGCAGTCTATGCGTTGCGGCCACCGGCACTCGACGAACTCGGTCTGGTTCCAGCTCTAAGTGAGAACGTGACACGGAATAGCTCTGATGAACTGCTCTTCACACTGGAGTGCCCCTCCGCGCTCCCGATGCTCCCGGCGGCAGTTGAGGTTGCTGCGTATCTGATCGTGCAGGAGGCAATTACGAACGTCATACATCACGCCGGGGCGAGAACATGTGTCGTACACATCCAGCAAGACGATGACAGAGGAGCGCTCGAGGTGCGAGTAGTTGATGACGGTTGTGGTCATAGTGAGGGGCAATCACTCGGAGTTGGGCTGACCTCGATGCGTGACCGGGCCGAAGAGCTTGGCGGCACGTTCGCTATTCAACGGCGTTCTGAGGGTGGAACTTGCGTCAAAGCTGTATTGCCGTACAGCATCACAGGTGAAGGCGTTGACGAGGGGCTGGGAAATGAAAGTAATTAACGTGCTGATCGCCGATGATCACCAGCTTTTCCGTGATGGCGTTCACGGATTGCTGGATACAGTGCCAGACATTGAAGTCGTCGACGAGGCGACAACCGGTCAGGAAGCCGTTGAGATGGCCGAAGCGCTGCACCCCGATGTCATTTTGATGGATATCAAAATGCCGGAAATCAATGGCATCGAAGCAACTCGTCGAATTCATGCGTCCAGCCCGGATATCAGCGTTCTCGTCGTGACAATGTTTGAGGACGAAGATTCGGTGTTCGCGGCGATGCGAGCTGGAGCGCGAGGCTATTTGCTCAAGGACGCAAGGCGAGAGGAAGTGCTGGGTGCGATCCGAACCGTCAGCAGTGGCGGGGCTATCTTCAGTCCGGGTGTAGCTCGACGTGTCATCGATTTCTTCGGGTCACCGAAACCGGCTGCCGCGACAAGCGCCTTTCCAGATTTGACGGCGCGGGAGCACGAGGTGCTGGTTCTAGTTGCTCAGGGAAAGACGAATCAGATGATCGCTGATGATCTGTACCTCAGCCTCAAGACGGTGCGTAACCACGTTTCAAATATCTTCGCCAAGCTTCAGGTTGCAGATCGGGCTCAGGCCGTCATTCGCGCCAGAGAGGCTGGGATCGACCGGGAATAGTCTTGCCGTGTCATTCCTGGTCTCGTTTGCTTCCCAGCCCCGCGTAATACAGTGAATTAAAGAGTAATCGGTAGGTACCGCGCGTCTGGGCCCGGAACTGTGGCCTGAAACCGAAGAGTATCGCCCTGCCGTCTTCAACCGGAATATCTATCAATCCAGCTGCTCCGCGAATATGTTCAGCGCCGAGAATCCAGCCGGAGAGTAACTGGTTGTTTGCGGGAAACCTGGCTACCTGATTGACCTCGTCCTCACTGATCGGGCTGAATGCATGCCGGCCTGTCATCAAACCGGCAACCTCGCGATCGAACCCGTAGCCTATCGGATGTCTCGGGTCGACGAGCATCTGGAGCATCGCTCCGGGGGCGTAGAACTGCTGTTCACTGAGGGTTTCCAGGGGATTGATGACTGGCAGATAGAGATGCCGTAAGGCGACTTCACAGGCGCCATCGATGGCGATGAGCGTTCCTCCGGACTCGGCAAACCTGCGCAGGTTGGAGGCTCCCCGTTCTCCGATTCCACCGGCGTACTCGGCGGGGTACTCCAGTGCGCTGTTTCCGTAGAGAATGTCATCGGCAGACTGATGGGGTAGCAGAATGACATCTAACGTCCGGTTCAGCCCGCCCTGCCGAATGTCCTGATCCCGCAGGGTGCTGAAGGAGAACTCGTACTGCTCCAGGATGAAGCGCGTCCAGCCTTCGTCCATCGAATTGCCGCACCAGCTACGATACAGACCGATTCTTGGCTGACGAAGACGCTGAAATTCGGTCGT
>JBBDTL010000007.1:0-12632 GCA_040904465.1 Thermomicrobiaceae bacterium
CGTCGGAAATTGCGTCCGAAACGGGAACGGAATCGAACGTCACGACTGTCTTGAGCGTCCCGATGAGCTGGTTGGTCAGCTGCGCGAGCTTCTTCCTGTCGACAGGGATCTGAGACTGATGAATCGCGGGAACGGCTGAGCTGGGTGGTCGTCGCTCCAGTGCCGTCGCTGCCGCTTCCCAGGCAGGATCAGAGGCCGCCCGGAGCGCTTCGATCTGCAGCAGCGCCAGCGGTCGAGTGGTCGGATCCTCCAGTGCCAGCGACTCAAGATCCTGATGTGACTGCGCCGCCATGGTCTTTCCTTTCGATCGCGCGCCCCATCGACGGTGTCTCGTAGAAAATGCGATCGATGGTCGAGTGATCTCCCTGCAACTGGATATTTGCTCCGTGATTGCCTGGATCACCGCCCTGGCCACCGCCGAGTTCCCGATCTCCTTCTGGTGAGCACCCTGCGAGCAAGATCGTCAACGTGATCAGTGCAGGGAGTATGAATCGTTTATTCAATCGCATGCTGCGGCCCCATTACCATCGTGTATCGAATAAGGAATCCACTGACGAGGATCAAAGAGGATGCGAGTCCTAACCTCAGGGTGTCAGAAGGTAGCACCTTGAGATACAGGATTGGCAGTGCGATGAGCAAGAGCACGACCGCAACAGCAGCTGCGATGATCGTCCGCGTGCTTGAAAGGATGAACGACATCGCGCCGCCGAGACTAATTGCCACCACGATGAGCAGAAAGAGTTGCCAGATAACAGCCATGGACCCGAACTGGGTCAGGCTGTCGACTTCATCCAGCGGGGCATGGCCAAAGATTGCGTGCAACAAGAGAAGCATTGCGGCCCCGGTTGCCGCGGAAACTCCCAGGAAGAGAGCGCTTATAAATATCGTATCGTCCCAGCCAGGGACTGCGGTCACGCTCAACAGCGCACCGGAGTACGCCGCTAGAGCCAGTGCCAGAAGGATCCCGATCACCGCGACGACTTTTCCGAGAATACTCCCATGGATGGTATGGCCGCGATACCAGGGCCCTGCTCTAAACCAGGAGCGGTCGACCAGGGCGTCAATAAATGAAATCGTGGCCACGAGCGAAAACGCCATGAGGATCCAGGCGCCGAACGAGATAGGCGACCACCATTTAAACATGGGCCAGGGGATATTTTCTGACTGCACAATCATGTGCAGAAATCGCTCGGACCGCTCTAGCTTGTAGATGAGGAGAGCCGTCCCCAACAGCGCCAGGGGTGGAGTGATCAGGTGGGCAGTGCGGGCAATAGGTGATCGGCCCCGGCCGAACAGTTCCAGCAGCATGGCGATGAGAAATGCTCCGGCGGCGATGCCGACGGCAAACATCTCAATGTAGACTTCCCAGTTCCATCCGATGGGATTGTCTCTCAGCATGACGAACTGCCTTCCTGTGTCTACGCCTGAGGCCGGCTCGTGTCGTTCGTTGAGTCAGCATTCATCCGTTCGGCCTCTGCCGCCCGGCGGCTCGGGCCGAGCTTCCGGAAGGAGATTGCTCCCATTACTGCCAGTACGACACCACTGATCGCCGCGAATATTCCTTCACCAGCGAGATTGTTCGAGCTCGGGAGTTTCGGGTCTTCCGGCAGCCCGTACCACTCAGGAGGGCCTTCGATCAGGAAAAACGCGTTCAGCCCACCGAGCATCTCTTCTCGGCCGTAGATACTGGCATCCTCGACGCCACGATCCTGTAGCTCCTGAAGACGCACGTCTGCCCGCTCACGCAACTCTCTGACCGGCCCAAACTGGATCGAGTCCGTCGGGCATGCTTGGGCGCACGCCGGGACCATCCCCGCCTGCAGCCGGTCATAGCAGAGGGTGCACTTCATCGCGGTGTTGTTGACCGGATTGATCTCGATGACATCAAACGGACATGCCGGGATACACGCCCGACAGCCATTGCAGACATCCGCCTGGATTACCACAGTGTCGAATTCGGTCCGGATAATTGCGCCAGTCGGGCAGGCCTCCAGGCAGCCGGCCTGAACACAGTGCTTGCAGACGTCACTCATCATCAACCAGCGGGCCTGCGTTCGGTTCTCGTCATCGGAAAAATCCTCAACGAAACGAACATGCCGCCAGGTATTGCCGTCCAGCGTCCTCGTGTTGTCGTAGCTGTTGCCGCTGAGCTGTGGGGCGCCGCCTTCATTCGCTGAGAGCTGGTTCCACTGCTTGCAGGCAACTTCACAGGCTTTGCACCCGATGCAGACGCTGACGTCGGTAAAGAAGCCCATTGGTTCAGCCATAAAGAGCTCGCCTCGATTCTCGCGCTATGTCGTCTCGACGTTGCACATGAACGATTTACCCTCGTGGATCGCGACATTCGGATCACCGACGAGCAGTGTCAGGTCGTTGGTTGCTTCGCCTGTCACGACGCCCATATATCCCCAGTGGAACGGCATGCCGACCACGTGAACGACGTTTCCGTCGATTACCAGTGGACGGAGGCGCCGCGTGACGAGTGCCTTGGCCTGAATCGAGCCCCTCGGTGTGGAGATCCGGACAAACTCCGTGTTGCCGATTCCCTTTTCGGTTGCCAGTTCCTCGCTGATCTCGATGAACAACTCCGGTTGAAGCTCTGCAAGCCAGGGGAGCCACCGTGTCATGACACCGGAGAGGTGATGCTCTGTCAGGCGATAGGTGGTGATGACGTAGGGAAAGTCCGGATCGCCGGGAGCGATTGCCTCATTGCCCTCAACCGGCCAGTGTTTGGCGATCGGGTTCTTGTCCTGAGAATAGAGTGGATTCTGGATCGGCGCTTCTATTGCTTCATAATGGGTCGGCAGCGGTCCGTCGACCATACCGCTCGGGGTGTAAAGCCAGCCCTTGCCGTCTGCCATCATGATGAACGGATCGGTCCCGGAGTGCGCATCGAGCCCGATGCCTTGCGGGTCTGCCTCCGCATCAGGGGCTTTCCCGGTCAGGAAATCGGGGGTGTCATAGCCGGTCCACTGTTCCTCGTCAGCATCCCACCAGACCCAACGCTTTCGTTCGGACCACGGGTTGCCCTCAGGATCTGCCGAGGCGCGGTTATAAAGAATTCGGCGGTTTGCGGGCCAGGCGAATGCCCAGTTCTGATGGCTGCCCGGTGTACCAGGCGGGTCCGGTCTCCGATTTTTGGCAAGGTTTTGATCCGGTGACGGAAATACGCCACAGTAGATCCAGGAGGCACAGGTTGTCGAGCCGTCATCCTGAAGCTCGGTGAAGCTGGTCAGGTGTTGATCGGGATCGTCTGTCATGTACCCGTTAATTTCCTTGAGCACCTTTTCGGCGTCAGGTGCGCCCTGGATCCGGGTATCTTCGGGGTAGTCTCCGGGATCATAGTCGTAGTCCCAGACCAGGTTCTTGAATCCTTCGTCTCGAGGCAACTGGCTGTCCTGATAGAGTGCTTTGAGTCGCAACGCCAGCTGGTGCGTAAACCATTCATCTGAGCGGCAGTCTCCCGGCGGGTCAGTGGCTTTTTCGTGCCACTGCACCCATCGCTGGGTGTTGGTGAAGCTGCCGCTCATCTCGCCGACCCCTGCGGAGGGGATGAAGAACACCTCGGTGTCGATCTCCTCAGGACTGATATCGCCGTTCTGCACTTCTGGAGCCTGATACCAGAACGCGGCGGTCTCAGTTTCGAAGAGATCTTTGACAACCATCCATTTCAGATTGCGAAGCGCTGATCGCTCGAACGTTCCGTTCAGCGACGTGGCCGGGTTCTGACCCATGCAGAACATCCCCTCGATCTCTCCCTGCGCCATGCGAACGATCGAGGCCATGTGAGAGAAATCGCCCGTGATCTTGGGATGCCAGTCCCAGCCGAAGTCGTTGCCTTCGGTGGCGGCCTCTCCGTACATCGACTTCATATAGCTCACGAGAAACTTCGGGGTGTTGGCCCAGTAGCCGGTTGGCTGAGTCTCGTTCAGAAGGTAGTTTTTCACTGACTCATGCGGCGCGAGTGCCGATGGATGGGCCATATACCCATGGATGCTGTGGTAGAGCGTCGGGACGTCAGTTGAACCCTGGATGGTTGCGTGACCACGAAGCGCCAGAATCCCGCCGCCCGGTCTGCCGATGTTGCCGAGCAACATTTGCAATAGAGCAGCACAGCCGATCATCTGGACGCCTTTGGTGTGCTGTGTCCAGGCAACGGCGTAGCAGAATGCGGCGGTGCGCTCCGGACCGGAGTTTTCGGTCAGAGCTTCGGCGACTTCCAGGAATTTGTCCTGAGGGCACCCCGTGATGCGCTCGACCATCTCTGGCGTGTAGCGGGAGAAGTGACGTCGAATGATCTGGAAGACGCAGCGCTCGTCCTGTAGTGTCGGATCCTCCTGCGGCATTCCGTCTGGCCGCATGTATTCGACGAGATCATCAAACGGAGGTCCACTCGGGGCATCTTCGAAGTACTGGCCTCCAATGGCGTCCGAGCTTTCCTGACCTCCGGCATCGGCTTCCCCCGACTGGGCCGATGCGCCTTGCCGGCCAGCGCGCGTTGTCGGGAAACCCTCATACTGCCAGGTCCCGGCTTCGTATTCGTATTCAAAGCCGTTGATCGGATCGCCTTCGAACTCCAGCAATCCGGAGAAGACGCCATCGAGGTCCTCGGTATCTTCGAAGTCTTCGTTGATGATCGTGGCCGCGTTGGTGTAGTTCACCACATAGTCTTCGAAATACAGGTCGTTTTCGATCACGTAATTGATGATGCCACCGAGGAAGGCGATATCCGTTCCCGGGCGAATTGGCGCATAGATATCCGCCATTGCCGAGGTTCTCGTGAAGCGCGGGTCAACGTGGATTATCGTCGCACCATTGCGCTTCGCCTCCATCACCCAGCGAAACGCGACCGGGTGATTCTCGGCCATGTTGGATCCTTCGATGACGATACAGTCAGCGTGCTTGTGGCTCTCCGCGAACGTGGTGGCCGCGCCTCGCCCCATTCTCGCCCCCAGACCGGGGACACTGGAGCTGTGTCATATACGGGCCTGATTCTCGATGGCGACGATACCCAGTCCGCGCAACAGTTTCTGCTGCATGTGGTTCCACTCGTTCGCCATCGTGGCTCCACCAAGCGAGAATATCGAGGGGCAGTAGTTGACCAGCTTTGTGATCTGGTTCCCTCGCGCGTCTATCCCCTCCCATTCCTCGACAAACGTCTCGTCGCGGGTCTCCTTGACCAGCTCGGCTATGCGCTCCATGGCCGATTCGAGATCCCAGACTTCCCAATCGGTCGCTCCGGGGGCCCGATGCAGAACATTGGTGATGCGGTTCGGATTCACATGAAGCTGGAACGTTGCCGCGCCTTTCGGACAGAGTGTTCCAACGTTAACTGGACTTTCCGGATTGCCCTCGATGTTGACGATTTCGTCATCCTGCACATGAACGAGCGTCCCACATCCAACAGCGCAATAGGGGCACACACTCGGATAGGTCTGTGCGTTGCGAATTCGGAGATCCGTCACCATCTGGCGACGCTGTGCCAGATCGACGCCCAGCCCACTGAGGGAGCCGATCGCGGTTCCCGCTGCAAGCGCGCCTGATTGCTTGAGGAAGCTACGGCGGGTTGACTTCGCAACCATAGTGAGACTCCATCCACCTGACCAGGAACGAAGGTTTCTTCGACTGGATATGCACTCTTGCCCGAATATCTGGACGAAGAATGTACCTTCCTTGTTGTACCTGCGATTCTGACCTGTGCTAACCTTTACGTTGTCGCGCCTGAAATTCGTATTTGTCCGAAGGACGTATGCGATTTCCAGTAGCATGTCGCATGCCGTCGACAACAGAAGAGCAGAGGGGCAACCGGCCGATCACAGGATCGACCGGCTGACATGTGGCGGGAGGTTGTAGGACGTGATGAGGGAGCTAGCTGCGAATGATGGCGATCGGACGGACGGGCGAACCAGTTGCCCCGATGAACTTGAGGGGGAGACAGATGAAATCGAATCGCCAGTGGCCTGCGGCGGCGATATGCTCCAGATTCAGGTTCTCAATGATATAGACACCCCGTCGCGCCAGCAGAACCAGGTGGCAAGGCTGGTCACAGCCGTACTCCTCGTCGTAGCGTCCGATCACATCGAACGCCATGTTGTCCGCGCCAACTGCGATTACCCCCTGGTCGGCAAGCCACTCGGCGGCTCTGCCTTCCACGCCGGGTCCGGCGAGATAGGCCGGTTCATCGTCCCACCGTTGCGCGTTGCCTGTGCGCACGAGAACGGTGTCGCCCGAATTGATCGTCACGTTCTGGCGCGTGCAACACCGCTCAAGCTCATCTCGCGAAATAAGGTAGCCGGTTTCAAGACAGTCAATCCCCAGCAGTGCTGGCACATCCAGTAAGACAGCAGGGCCCACGATTGGTGGCACGTCTTCGATCGCGTGTTGTCGGAACCCGCCGTGGCGTTCAACGTCGGCAGCAGGTATTCCGCCACAAAGGGTCAGATGCTCCGCCTGATGACTGAGGGCGTCAATGTGGGTACCACTGTGTTCCATGAGCATGATCATTCCGGATGCGCTGGAACGGGATCCCCGGTTTTCGGGATCGTAGGTATCTGTGTGCCGGCGATGTAACGCGTAGTAGTACCCCGGCTTATGACTGTCAATCACGGGCATGTCGGGGGTCCTGGGTTGTTCCAGGTCGAAGACGTGAACGTTATCGATTGGCGGGATACTCGCGGCAATCTCGGAGAGACGTGAACTCCCGGACATGACAGTGGTCCTTTCGGTTCGGGCTCGAATAGTCGATGTCGACTATCGTAGCAGGCGAAGACGTCGCGTCGCCGTTCGCACTCGTCCGGTCGACGCTGGACGTTTCGGATAAAATCCGTTTGACTGTGGGCGTGCTGGTCATGGAGATGCTCAGATTCACCATCGCCTCTCGTATCAGCGCAGTCCCTTTTTGACCCTGCGAAAGGAGTTTTCGAGACTGATGAGAGCCTACATCTACACCAGGCCGGAGCGAAACAAGAAGGGCGAGCTTGTCGACGACAACAGCGCCCAGTCCGAGCGGTGTCAGGAATACGCCCGGGCAAATGGTTACCAGGTGACCAGGGTACATCAGGAGGAGGAGCACGGGCCTGATGACGAACGTCCGGAGCTCAAACAACTGCGAGCCGCGATTTGGCGACGGCAGGTGGATATTCTCATCGCACCGAAACCGGAAACGTTTTATCGTGATACCAATCGACTGGTTCGGCTGACCCGGGAGCTTGCCTCGCTGGATACACGATTGGAATTTGTTGACATTGACATAAACGACTACGTATTTGAAGACGAGAGATAGCCGGCACTTCGGCGCGGAGGGGACGTCAATGGGAGTCAACGCATCTACGGGACCATTCTTATTGATGGCTGTGCTCTGCCAGCGGGCGGATCAGGATCAATATGGATCATTCAACATCATTAATATTCTGGAACAATTGGTCGTCGGGAGTGATGAGCCGAGCGCTCCAGCCGAGTTTCCGGGCTTCCGGTTAGAGGCGCAGCTTGTGGTGGCTATCGCTTCTGGGGACCGACGCGGCGACGGCGTGATCACTATCGAACCGACGGACCCTGAACTCAATCGACTGGAACCGGTATCTCAGGATGTCACGTTTAGCGGAGAAGATCACCGGATAACAATAGTCTCAAACGTCAGTCTCGACGTGGAGCATACCGGCGTCTACTGGTTCAATGTGCTTTTGGACGGTGAATCAGTGACCTGGATTCCGTTGCGGATTGGCTATCACCGGGGTCACCAGGAACCGTGGTTGAATTTGACACCCAACTGATCGAATCGCAGCCATGCGGCTATCAGATTGCCAGCTGTTGGTCCCGGCCTGTCGACAGGTTTAGCCGAGTAGCGTTAGGTTGAAAATCTGCGTCGGCATCCAGACGTTTTCGGTGATCCAGATCGCCAGAATGATCATGAGGGTGATGGCGGTCGGGATTCCGATGACCCATGCGGCCGAGCTCAGAAGTTGCCTTGAAATCGAGAACTCTGTCGTGGATGGAGCACTTGCAGGGTTCGCCACCGGGGTTGTGGGCTGCCAGTCCGGGTATGCACTGATAAACCGATCACAAGTAGGGAAAGCTCCAGATCGACACAGGCGAGCAGCTTTCTCATGGTTGATGTGAGCGATCTCGTCAAGTGCGGTGCATACTGGCAGGCGCGCCCGGCCGGTCAACGCAGTGCCGGGCGCGAGTTGTGGCAACCGGTAACATGGACAGACACGTCTGGGCGAACGTGGTTGTTGTTGTCGATCTCTAATCACAGGTGATCCAGATGGTATGGCCGTTCGTCTAGCTCGCGCCGTCCCCAATCATAACGCTCGCCAGCATACTCCATCGGTGACGCAGACCTCGAACGGGAAGCACGGTCCGGATGGAGCTTGATGATAGGCTTTCAGCGAATCACATGACGGAAAATTGGTGAGGTTGTGAGTTCAGGTGGAACCTACCGCGATGGCTGGTAACGTGGCTGAAATCATTGATCAGGTCAGGACGTCACTCCGGGAGACTGGACATCCAGTCAGCCGGCCACTAGTGGTCGGAATTTCAGGGGGTGTAGACTCGCAGGTTCTGACGCACGCGCTGGTGAATGCGGTGGATGAGTCCGGCCCTGAGTTGGTGCCGGTGCATATTGATCACGGGCTGCGTCCCGAATCGAGCCGTGATGCCGAACGAGTTAAGTCGATTTGTGATGGCTGGGGCCTGTCGTGCCAGGTGGTTCAGGTGGATGTAGCCGCCTGGAGTCGCGAGCTTGGCCAGGGCCAGGAATCCGCGGCGCGTCATGCCAGGTACGCTGCTTTGGCGCAGGTGGCGATAGACGCGAGCACCGATACCCTCGTGACCGGGCACACACTGAATGACCAGATCGAGACAGTTATGCTGCGGCTCATATCAGGAACCGGGCTCGAGGGGCTGAGTGGGATGAAGGAACTCAGCCGTCGGCCAGTCCCCCTTGCTCCCGATCTCCCTGCGCTAAAGCGATTCGTTATCTACCGTCCACTGCTCAAGCTTTCTCGAGAGGAAATCGAAGCGTACGCTCGAGAGGCCGGCATTGCCCCGATCGAAGACGAAACGAACGCCTCGATGGCGTACCGTCGGAATGCCATCCGACATACGGTGATTCCGGATATCCAGGCAATCGAGCCGGCAGCGGGTGAGGCTATTGCCCGGACCGCGGCACTCCTGCAGGATGACGCACGGTTCATTGCCGACGCCGTTGAGAAGACATTTGCAGAGGTAGCCGCCGAACGAGCCGGGCTCTGGATGCTGGAACGGCAGCAGTTCGGTGGCCTGCATCCGGCAATTCAGCGCCGGGTGCTCTACCGTATCATCGAACCTTTACTCGGCCAGGGTACTCGACTGTCGCAGGAACGAATTGATGCCCTCAGAAGCGCTGCGATTGAAGGACAGCCGGGTAAAGTTATCGAGCTGGCTGAAGACGTGATCGGCTATGTGGACTACGAACGTGTTGCGATCGGGAGATCGGCAACACTGGAAGATCAGCTGCGAGGACTCTCCTGGGCGCCATTGGTGCCACCCGGGACGGTTATTGACCTTGATGGGGATGTTGATGTTCCATTGACCCGTAGCTGGCGGATCCGTGGCCACGCGGCGGCGGCCAGTGAACTGACGTTGCGCACCAGGACAGAAGGCGATCGCACGCGTGACAAACGAGGCCACGAGCTCAAGTTGAAGGACTGGTTCGTTGACCGGAAGGTTCCCCGGTACCTGCGCGACTGGTTTCCCGTCGTTGCACTGGATGGCGAAGTTCGTTGGGTCATTGGCCTGGATATCACCGAGTTCCATGATCGTCGCAACAACATACACCTGCACCTTGAACTCGATTCGACTGGGAATCTGGGTCCTGTCTAAACGGAAGGCGTCATCGGAATGGCACTAATGGATATCCGACTGCATCGTGGCCTGGATCGTGTACTGATCGATGAAGGCGCACTTGCTGATCGTGTGCAGGAGCTGGGGGACGAGATCGGTGTGGTCTATCAGCAAACAACACCGCTGCTCGTTGGCGTACTCACCGGGGCCTTCGTATTCATGGCCGATCTCAGCCGGCGAATGGGCGTGCCACTGGATGTGGATTTCATGGCGGTATCCTCCTACGGCCAGGCCACGGAATCATCGGGCGTTGTGCGGATCGTAAAGGATCTGGATCGCTCGATAGAGGGGCGTGACCTGCTCATCGTGGAAGACATTATTGATAGCGGGCTGACGTTGCAGTACCTGATCGACTCACTGGAGCGGCGCAATCCTGCCAGTATCCGGGTAGTCGCGCTACTTCGTAAAGAAAAGCCGGATGCGATTAATGTTCCTGTCAACTGGGTCGGATTTGAGATCCCGGACGAGTTCGTCGTGGGGTACGGACTCGACAAGAGCGGGCAGTATCGCAATCTCCCATTCATCGCTGTCGCCAAAGTCGACTAGAATCGTCGGCTGCTGGCATTCCTCGTGCAAGTCGGGAATTTTCGGTTTGCGGGAGAGCCAGGCACCGGCGTCTTATGGTAACAGCGCTGGCCGGCTGATCGGACCTGTTTGATATAATTGGTCAACTTTACGAGCCTCCTGCGTTTCGGCTCCCTGCTCCATGACATTGAACGCGGTCGACGCGTTCGGAGGGCATTTAATGACGGAGAACAAGTGGCTACGTAACGGCTTCGTCTGGATCGTCTTGCTCATCGCCGTGATCGCCCTCTGGTTTGCCTTCATGGGTAGCGGTAGTGAAACGGAGTCCCGAAGCTGGTCGGAGCTGACCGAAGAGATTAGATCCGGACAGGTCGACTATCTGGAGATGACCGAAGGATCCAGCCACGTCACCGCAATATATCATTCGGACTCACAAGCGCCGGCTGAAACTCGTTTGCCGCCGGATGTGTCGATCAACGAGCAACTCTCAGCGTTCGGGCTGGATCCGAGTGAGGTGACAGTCAATACCGATTCTGCGAGCAACTGGGGTGCGTACATTCCCTGGCTGATCATACTGGTGCCAATGGTTATTCTGATCGGCATCTTCATCTACATGATGCGCCAGTCTCAAGGGGCGAACAACCAGGCAATGTCGTTTGGCAAGAGCCGGGCCCGGATGTTTACGGGAACTAAACCCTCGGTGACGTTTAACGATGTGGCAGGTGTAGACGAGGCGAAAGAGGAGCTTGCCGAGGTTGTCGACTTCCTGAAGTTTCCTGAGAAGTTTGCTTCGCTCGGGGCGCGCATTCCGAGCGGTGTGTTGCTGGTTGGCCCGCCTGGCACCGGGAAGACGTTGCTCTCGCGGGCAGTCGCAGGTGAAGCAGGGGTTCCGTTTTTCAGCATTAGCGGGTCTGAATTTGTTGAGATGTTCGTCGGCGTCGGGGCAAGCCGGGTTCGTGACCTGTTCGATCAGGCGAAACGAAATGCGCCGTGCATCGTCTTTGTCGACGAGATTGATGCTGTCGGACGGCAGCGGGGCGCTGGTCTTGGTGGGAGCCATGATGAGCGCGAACAGACGCTGAATCAGATCCTGGTCGAGATGGACGGATTCGACAGCACGACCAACGTGATCGTCATCGCGGCGACCAACCGACCCGACGTACTCGACCCGGCTCTCCTCCGTCCTGGCCGGTTTGACCGGCAAGTCGTTCTTGACCGGCCGGACATCAAGGGTCGCCAGCAGATTCTGGATGTTCACTGCCGCGGCAAGCCGCTCGATGGTGATGTGGATATTGAACGGCTGGCGCGTCAGACACCAGGTTTCTCCGGAGCTGATCTGGAGAACCTTGTCAACGAAGCGGCGATCCTGGCTGGTCGCCGGAACAAGAAGACGGTTGGTCGACAGGAGATGACCGAGGCGATTGATCGTGTTATCGCTGGTCCGGAACGCAAGAGCCGGGTGATTACGGAGCGCGAGAAGGTCCTCACGGCGTACCACGAGGCCGGTCACGCACTGGTTGCGCGGATGCAGCCGCACGCGGACCCGGTCATGAAGGTGTCAATTGTCGCCAGAGGGATGATGGGTGGGTATACCCGCATTCTTCCTGAGGAAGAGCGATTTTTCTGGACCCGCCGTCAGTTTGAGGCGCAGATCGCTGTGGCGATGGCCGGACAGGTTGCCGAAGAGTTGATCTACGGAGAGAAGTCGACCGGCGCATCAAACGACATCCAGCAGGCGACGAGCCTGGCGCGGCGAATGGTAACAGAGTACGGAATGAGCCCGAAGCTCGGTCCGCTGGCATTTGGGCGTAAAGACGAAATGGTCTTCCTCGGACGGGAAATCAGCGAGCAGCGGAACTATAGCGACCAGATTGCCTTCGAGATCGACCAGGAAATTCGGCAGATTATCGACGACGCCTTTGCCACTGCCAAACAGGTACTGACCGACTATCGAGACAAGCTGGAAGCGATCGCCATGCTGCTTATCGAGCGGGAGACGATCGAAGGACCGGAGATGGAAGCGCTATTCTCCGAGCCGAAACCGCAACCCGAGTTGACGGGACCAGTGCTGCCGCACCCGGGCAACCCGGTTCCCGATGATGGTGAAGACGAAGAGGAAGGCAACGAAGGAACCGCCGGTGCGCCCGGGTTCAGCCCACAGCCGGCGTCCTGATCCAGATCACAAGAACGCAATGACGTCAGACAAGAAAGAGGGGGGGCGGGTT
>JBBDTL010000007.1:12642-13202 GCA_040904465.1 Thermomicrobiaceae bacterium
GTCCGCCTCTTTGTGTCACCGTCTTATCGATTTGCTGAGTGGTCAGGAGACGGAAACCTGATCGTAATCGGTTGATAATTCGGGCAGCGGGCAACCCAGGTCTGATATTCCGGTGGATGGATGCCAGTCGTCATCTTCTACCGGTGCATAGCGATACTGGAGCATTAACCGCTCGGCATCCCGGGCGGTAATCCGCACTGGCCTGGAGCCGCAGGCAGACCTGAGAAAGTAGCGGCCCTCTTCATCTCGCAGGACAATGGTTTGAGGTTGATCCGAACGGCGGCCGATTAGCCGCACCTGGAAACGTTGCATAATGACCTGCCTTCCCGGGAGTTTGGCTCGATAATTATACGCGCCGCAATATTCGAGCCAGGCTGGTTGCGTGACCCTGAGAAACTCGTCTAGCAGGTTCCTCGATGCCCCGGAGTCGGTCGTAATGAAGTGACATGTGTAGTCGTACGTTGGTTTGATGAGGTCCTGTAATAGTGAGGGCGTGGAGGCAGGGGGACTCGAACCCCCGACCTCTACAGTGCGATTGTAGCGCTCTCCCAACTGAGCTA
>JBBDTL010000008.1:0-13135 GCA_040904465.1 Thermomicrobiaceae bacterium
ACCGAGATGTCGTAGCTCTCACCAGATATTGCGACTCCGTAGGTCAGGCTCGCGCAAATTGGATCTTCCTCTGCAACGAGAATCACATCAGCAGTCGGCAACATGTAGAGTGCCATCGCCCCGATCACAGTCAACACCAACAACGGGGCGACGATCGCTGCCGCCAATTTCAGTACCCGCGATTTTGGCCACCGGCGAGTTGGTTGGGATAGTACCTGACCATCCTGGTTTGCCTTGGCAGTGGCGTTCTTTGCCGGGCCGGTGGGGCTGGGAGCTGGAGCAGACGCGTCGATCGTCGCCCGTGGCAGCCTGAGCGAGGTTCCCCAAATGACGGGAGCCTGAATCACGGTGGTGACGCCTGTCGCGGAAACGGCGTGCGTGCTCACGCTGGAATCGTCGTTCTGCTCGCTATGTTTCTCTTCCCCGGATTGGCTGTGCCACTTCATCTCGGGTTGATAATCAACTGGCCGGTAGGTCGCGAGGTTCGCAGTCGAAAGAAATCGATCCGACTGCACTATTACGGCCGTTGGATCGTCATTGACGACGCTCGTCGACGTAGCTTCCCGCCAGTCGTTCACCGGCGAGTCGGTCACCATGCCCACGTCTCTGAAGCCGAACCGTGCAGCTTGTTCCGCTGCCGGTCCAGTACCTCGCTCAGCGATAAGCTGCTTTCCCGATGTTCTCGCAGTGGCTACCAGCCTGGCCATCTGAAGGTCCGTAACATGCCACGACTTCGACTGGTCGAATGCGACAATTATTGTGCCCTCATCAAGCGACGGCAGGTCTGCAACAAGCCGTTCGAGGTCAGCGTTGGAAGAGATCTCGTAGTGGATTGTGTGATTTGCGGCCATGATCGAGTCTCCGGGATCGCTAATTCGAGCTGGATGCTCGCGTCGTTCAGGATGGCGATTCAGCCATCAATTGCTCGCGTACCGCCTGGGTAGCCGCCTCTATCGCGTTTGGAAGACCCTGCGGATCAGAGCCACCGCCCTGGGCCATTTCCGGGCGTCCGCCGCCGCGACCTCCGACATGTTGTGCGATAGCGCCGATGAGATTTCCGGCATGCAAACCGCGCTCAGTCAGATCGCGTGTAACGATTGCCAACAGGGCAGGTTTCCTCTCGATCTCAGCGCCAAGCACGATAACTCCGGATCCAAGCCTGTCTCGGCACCGATCAGCGAGCTGCAACATTACATCCCGGGAAGGGGCGTCAATGGTGGAAGCCGCGACGCTTACTCCTTCAACCTGCTCAACGCTTTCAAGGATAGATTCGAGTTGGCCGGAGGCCATCTGCGTGCGCAGCCGCTCAATTTCCCGCTCGTGCTCGCGGATTCGTTGATGCAGAGTCTCGGATTGCTGAACTAGCTGATCCGAGGTCACACGCATCGACCGTTCAAGCTCGCTGATCGTCTCCTGTACATCGAGTAGATGATTGATCGCGGCATTACCCGTCAACGCTTCAATGCGTCGCACTCCGCTGGCAACACTCGCTTCCTCGGTGATGACGAACGGTCCGATTTCACCGGTCCGCTGGACGTGAGTGCCGCCGCAGAGCTCTCGACTATACGCATCGATCGTGATCATCCTGACCTCGTCGCCGTATTTCTCACCGAACAGCGCCATCGCGCCCTCGTCGATCGCGTCTTGATAGTTCGTGACCGTCGAGGTGACCTCAGCATCACGGATGATCTGCAAGGCGACTGCTTCCTGAATTACTCGAAGCCGCTCGTTGCCGACTGGTTCAAGGTTGGTGAAATCGAATCGGAGCCTGTCTGGCGCGACCAGTGAACCTGCCTGCTGGGCGTGCTCGCCGAGGGACTCCCTCAATGCGGCATGAAGCAGGTGAGTCGCGGTGTGATTTCGCCGAATCCGGAGACGTCGATCGTTGTCAATCGTGGCACGGACACCGGAGCCTGATTCGATGAAACCTTCCCGGAGCTCACCGTAGTGGACGATCACGCCGGGGACCGGACGTTGGGTATTTGTGACCGCAAATGTACCCGTATCGCTCGAGATTGAGCCTGTATCGCCAATCTGCCCACCTGACTCGGCGTAGAACGGTGTTTCCTCCAGCACGAGCGCGCCGAATTGACCGGATTGCAACTGCTCGACTCGATCCGAATCCAGGATGATTGCGACGACGGAGGACTGAGTGTCCGCCGAGTCGTAGCCGACAAATCGCGTCTTATGTCCGGATGTTGCTGCCCGGATCGCTGGGAGACTCTCGTCAGTTGCGCCCGCGGCGCGTCCGGCCCCGGCACGGCTCGTCGAACGCTGGCGCTCCATCGCTTCGTTGAATCCACGATTGTCGACGTCCAGTCCGTGATCGCGAGCAAGTTCGGCGGTAAGTTCAAGCGGAAACCCGAACGTGTCGTAGAGTCTGAAGGCTTCTTCTCCGGGCACGACATCCTGTCCGGATGCTTTTAGTCGTGTCAGAACCTCGTCAAAACGTTCTATTCCAGTGGCAAGCGTCTGACTGAAATGGGCTTCCTCGTGATCGATTACTTTCTCTATTCGAGAGAGCTGTGACTTCAGATCCGGGTACTGCTCGCCAAATTCTTCGGCAACACGACGAGCAACCGCGCTCAGGAATGGCCCCTCAAGCCCGAGAAGCCTTCCGTGACGAACTGCCCGCCTGAGTACGCGTCGAAGCACATAGCTTCGGCCCTCGTTACCGGGGAATACGCCGTCCGAGATGAGGAAGGTCACCGCCCGAGCGTGGTCGGCGATCACCCGCAAGGACATTTCGGACCGATCATCCTGGTGGTATGCCACGCCGGTGAGTTCCGCGACGTAGTTGATTATCGGCATGTACAGATCTGTCTCAAAGACCGTCTCAGTTCCCTGGAGGATCGAAGCGATCCGCTCGAGACCCATGCCGGTGTCGATGTTCTTGCTGGGAAGCGGGCGTTGCGTGCCGTCCGATTCCTTAAAGAACTCCATAAACACCAGGTTCCAGAATTCCAGGAAACGGCCGCAATCACAGCCTGGGCCACAATCATCCTGTCCGCAACCGTATTGCACTCCACGGTCGTAGAAGATCTCGGAATCTGGCCCGTTCGGTCCAGTCTCACCGACAGGTCCCCACCAGTTGTCTTCGTCTCCAAGTTTGCGGATTCGATCCTGCGGAAGCCCGATCTCCGACTGCCAGTACTCCCACGAGAATTCGTCGTCCCGGTGAACGGAGACGTGCAGTCGCTCGACCGGAATCTGGAAGTGTTCAGTTATCAGCTCCCATGCCCAGGAGATCGCGTCTGCTTTGAAGTAGTCGCCGACTGAGAAATTTCCGAGCATCTCGAAGAATGTCAGGTGGCTCTCGTCACCAACCTCGTCGATATCGACCGTGCGAAAGCACTTCTGGATCGACGTCATACGGTTGGCAGGTGCGGACTCGATACCGAGAAAGTAGGGTGTCATCTGCTGCATGCCGGCAGTGGTTAGCAGCACAGTCGGATCGTTGAGCGGCACGAGCGACGAGCTCGGCATGTGCTGATGGCCGCGCTCGTGAAAGAATTCTATGAATGTTCGCCTGATTTCGAGACTCTTCATTAGTGTCATTCCCCCGTGTGGCGCCGAATTCCGAATTCAGATTCTACTGCCGGAAAGAACATGCGGCGACATCCGGCGCCAATGTGTACGTTCAGTATCGCAATCCGGTGACTGTCTGTCAATGTACAGTAGATCCGGTGCGACACAACGCCCCATGCAGTAGAGTAATGTCAGTGATGGTTCCGTACGTTCAGTCCTCCACCGTCGGCTTATCAATCTTGATCGAATGTACGGACTGTTGAGCGGCGCGTGCTACGTTGTTCGCAGCTGCGATGCAAACGTATAAGAATGTAGTGTCGGCGGGGATCGCTGAACAAGCAGTTTCCTGTGGCGGGATGAATCTCCGGGAGCAGCATGGCCGATTCGGGACTGCTAATTGACTTGTTGCTGATACTGGGCGTGGCTTTCGTGCTCGGGACGTTCATGCAGCGTATAGGCCAACCGGTCATTCTGGGCTACCTGATCGCCGGTCTGGTTCTTGGCCCCGGTCTTCCCGGGCCGGTTGTCGATCCCTTCGGCGTGGATCTGCTGGCAAATCTTGGCGTGACTCTGCTGATGTTCTCGCTTGGAGTTCAGTTCTCGTTCCGGGATCTGTTCGATCTGCGCCGGATTGTCTCGATCGGTGGAGGCGTCCAGATCGGGCTGACAATGCTGATCGGCTCCGTGGCTAGCTATGGTTTCGGCTTCGGGTTCGCCGAAGCATTCGTCATCGGGGCGGTCGTCGCCATTACCAGTTCCACGGTGGCGTTGAAACTTCTGCAGCTTCGCGGGGAGATGAATCAACCGCACGCGCGTGCGACGCTTGGCGTGTCGCTCGCGCAGGACCTCGCGGTCGTTCCACTGATCGCGCTGCTGCCAGCTCTGACCGGTGCCTCTCAAGAGCAGGCGGTGTTGAGCTTGCTTCAGTCGCTGGGGCTTGCCGCACTCGTGCTCATAACACTCTGGCTGCTTGGCCTCCGTTTGGTTCCCTGGCTGCTTTACCAGATCGCACGGCTCGGATCTCGGGAGCTGTTTCTCGTCACGATTATTCTGATTGCGTTCGGCGTGGCATTTCTCGGGGAAATCGCGGGTCTGTCGCTGGCATTCGGAGCCTTTCTGGCCGGAGTAGTCGTTTCCGAATCAGAGTTCAGTCACCAGGTACTCGGCGAGATTATTCCCTTGCGAGACGTTTTCGCCGTCGTCTTCTTCGCGTCGATCGGGTTGCTGTTTGATCCGTCCGGTGTGCTTGACGACTGGACACTGATTCTGGGGTTGCTGGTCTTGATTCTGATCGTGAAGATTTTCGCGGCAGGCGTCTCGATCAGATTGCTCGGCTTCCCGGCAGTGACGGCCGCATCCGCGGCAGTGTTGCTCGGGCAGATTGGTGAGTTTTCCTTCATCCTGGCAGGACAGGCAATTGATCTCGGAGTTATTGACGATCGAATCTACAATGCAATCCTGGCCGGGGCGATTGTCTCGCTTCTGGTCAATCCGATGCTGATCCGGCTGACTGATCCCCTGTCCAGACTTCTCGCCCTGGTACCGACACTTCCAGTACCTTCTGAGGATGTTCAAGAGATTGATTCTGGCGTCAATGGAGTCGGCGCCGTCCGAAATCACACGATTATCGCCGGGTTCGGTCGTGCTGGTCGTGAGCTGGCCAGGGCGTTGCAGCGGCGGGGACTTCGTTTCGTCGTGATAGATCTGGATCCGGTAGTTGTCCGGGCGCTCCGCGAGCGCGAGATCCCCGCTATCTACGGCGACATTGGAAATGAGAACGTGTTGCAAGCTGCCGGTGTCGAACACGCACGGGTACTGGCGGTGACGATTCAGGATCTTATTGCTGCGCAGCTTGCCATCAGAATTGCCAGGAATTCAAACGAATCGCTTGATGTGATCGCTATGGCGCAAAGTCCGGATCAGATTCGTCGGCTTGACGAAGCCGGGGCGACGGAGATTGTGCAGCCAGCGTTCGAGGTTGGGTTGGAGTTCGTTCGCCACACCCTCCACCGAAGCGGGTTGAGTATGCAGGAAATTCAGGCGCAGGTTTCCTCCAGGCGTCTGGACTACTATGATCCTGACCGGCAGGATGATGAGCTAACCTGATTCAGGCCCGAATCATCGAACGCTTCATCGCGGAGAATGAGCTGGCATCGGCTCAGCTCTCTGACTCGGCTGAACGCGTCTGTTCGCCACGCTGATGGACAGACGAAACTGGCGCAGCCTCAAGGCTGCGCCAGTTCTCATTTGGGTGCCCAGCGGGGCTCGAACCCGCAACCCCTGGTTCCACAGACCAGTGCTCTGCCAATTGAGCTACGGGCACCATGCAATGTTCTTTCAGTCGGGCGAACCCGACGCGGCTCATTCTATCAAAGCACATGCCTAATCGGCCAGTGTGTTCCTGAGCCAGTGTGGCTGAGTGATAGCGGGCGAGTAAGCCGAGTTCTGTTCTTTGCGGTCATCTATCTCGGAACCATACCGAATGGCTGGTTCCGGCCGCCGCATCACTTTGGCGGCTGCTCTCACCTCGGACCTCGGCGAGCAACCTGGTAACGGTCCGATCGTAGATTGCTGCGGGGGAGGATTGCCCTTTTCACTCCGAGGCCGCTGACAAGCAGGCCCCGGCGTTAGTCTCTGTTGCTCTCACGCCGTTCCGTTTCCGGAATGACGTGCCAATCTGGACTGTCAACGTCCACCGACAGACGTTTCCCCGGGATTTCCCCGGGCACCCCTGCTCTGTGCAGCTCGGACTTTCCTCTCGTCGACATGCGACAAGCGACCGCTCTGCCCGCTATCACTCAAAACAGGGATCAGCAATGCTGATCCCTGGTCGGTGGTGCCGAAGGTGAGATTCGAACTCACACGAGCGTAAAGCTCACTACGCCCTGAACGTAGCGCGTCTGCCTGTTCCGCCACTTCGGCTTATTCGACTCGGCCGCCAAATATCGCGGTTGCGATTCTTCCGGCTGCCGCGACAAAAATTCTACCATTGGGCCACGCTAGCTGCAATACAGCTCGGAACTGCAGACGAGAGTTGCCGAAACAGGCTCTATAATCGCATCATTAGTCGGGTACGCGGCCAGGTGGCCACGTTTAATCGATCAGGAATCAGGAACGTGACGGTCAATGTCAGGACGAATACCGAAACAGAATCGGGGGAACGCGAACCCTCCACGCAACAAAATGTCAGTACTTACCGTCGCCTTCGCGATCGCCATGGCATTTTTTCTAGTGATCGGCGCCGTGGCGGTTGGAATTACTGAGTTCATCGGCGGCAACGGCAATGAACCGATTTCTCAGCAGGAGCAGGAACCTCCTGATCCAGTTCAGCAAGAAAGCGAAGAGGAAGAGCAGGAGCTTCGAGATCGAATTGATGAGGACCCAGAGGACTACAGTGCTCACGGGCAGCTGGCCGTCTTGCTCGCCAACACTGGTCGGGTTGACGAAGCGATTTCGCATTACGAGACAGCACTGGAAGATGACCCGGACGATGTAGAGCTTAGGATGAGCTTTGCTCAATCGTTGCGGCAGGGTGGATATGGACTCGACGCGGAAGTCCAGCTCGAGCGCGTGCTGGAAGTCGATGGTGACAACGCTCAGGCGATGTTCCTTCTGGGTGAGATCAAGCAAAACAGCGACCCTCCGCAACGAGAAGAAGCAGAGGAGTTGTTCGAGCAGGTGATCGAGACCGACCCCGATTCGTTCTACGCCGAACAAGCCGAAGCGTACCTCGCAGGACCGGACGAAGCGGAGGATGAAAGCGAGATTGAGATCGCCCCGGATGGTGAAGACGAGCCGGACGAGGAATAGCGGACGTGGACCGAGGTACCTACATCCATCTCATTCACCGCTACTATCCGTTCCGTGGTGGGTCTGAATATTACTTTCAGGCGCTTTCGGAAAGGCTTGCACGGGACGGCGCAGATGTTCGCCTCGTTACGACTGACGCCTGGGACCTGGAGTACTTCTGGAATCCGAAAAAGCGACGAGTAGAGATTCCGTTCGAACGGCACAACGGCGTCAAGATCTATCGAACTCCGGCTCATCATTTACCATTCGCCAATCTATCGCACCGCGTTATCAGGCGCGGAATGGGCGAGTTTTCGAGGGTGGCCTTGCCTGGACAAACAGCAGTGCTCGGGAAGCTGTCGCGATTTGGTCCCTGGCTGCCTGAGCTTCCCGAGCTTTTGACGCGGATTGCGGCGGATGCAGACATCATTCATCCGGCCAATATAGCTCTCGAAACATTGATCCGCGAGTCCGCGAAATTCGCTCGACAGCGGGAGATTCCCTTAGTCATAACTCCGAAACTTCATCTGGGCGAGCGTGAGAGCTCGGCTGTGAGGCGCTACTACACCATGCCGCATCAGCTGGAACTGTTGCGGCAAGCGGATATGGTCATGACCCAGACTTCGATTGAAGCCGATTTCCTGGTCAGCAAAGGCGTGCATGAGGAACGCGTGCGGGTCGTTGGACTGGGAATCGACGTTGAGGAAGTGACCGGCGGCGATGGTGATCGTATCAGGCAGGCGTTGGGAATCGAGGGCTCGCTTGTGCTCGCACTTGGTGCGGCCGCCTATGACAAAGGCACCGTTCACGCCTGCAAGGCAGTTTTGAAATTGAACCAGCAAGCTGGCGTGGATCCGGTGACGCTCGTCGTAGCCGGCCCGATCATGAGCGATTTCCAACGGTATATTGATACATTGACTGCTGATCAACGTGAATATATCATGGTGCTTGGGTATGTCGACGAAGTGACGCGAACGGACTTGCTGGCAGCCTGTGACGTTCTCACGCTGGCGTCGCGAACCGAGGCGTTTGGCTATGTCTTTCTTGAGGCGTGGGCAAATGAGAAACCGGTAATCGGAGCGAATGCAGGAGGGATTCCGGCAGTCGTCGATCACGGCGACGACGGTCTTCTGGTGCCGTTCGGAGATGTTGATCAGCTTGCGGAATCGATGCGCATGATCCTGGGCGATTCAGAGCTGGCGATGAAACTGGGTCGCACGGGCAAAGCGAAGAAAGTCGTTGACACGGATACCTGGTATCGGAAAGTGCGGGAGGGATACGATGAGTTGCTCGGCGTACCTTCAACAGTGAGCGGAGGCGACCGTGGGCCAGCATGAATCCCGCGAGATTCAAGAGACCCTGGCGGCACTCCGCGCGGCTGTTCGAAATGAAGGCGGTTACCTGACCGAAGAAGAGATCCCGACCGGCCCTCAGCTATCTTCGATCAGGGACGCCGCGGATCTCGCATCTGTCTCAGCACATTTTCCGTTGCAGTCTACTCTGCCTGTTGTGGGACCGGTTATTGTGCTGGCCCAACGGATCATCAGACTCGGTCTCCGCTGGTATATAAATCCGATTGTCGAGCAGCAGAATGCGTTTAACGATTCCGTGGTTCGGGCGCTGACTGAGCTCGAGCTGCACCAGACCGAACTCGCTGGCAAGGTAGACGCGCTCCAGAAGCAGCATGATCGTGAGAACGAATGAGAATCGCTATCTGTGCCGCCCAGGTACCATTTGCGCGCGGCGGCGCTGAGATTCACGTGGACGGTCTCCACCGCGCTCTTCTTGACGCCGGTCACAGTGTGGAGGTGATCGCCCTGCCATTCAAATGGTATCCGCCGTCTGCCCTTCTGAAGAGTGCATTGGCCTGGCGTATGATCGACATTACCGAGTCCGATGGTCGCCCGATTGATCTCGCTATCTGCACCAAGTTTCCCAGTTGGGCCGTTCGTCACCCCCGTAAGATCGCCTGGATCATCCACCAGTACCGTCAGGCCTACGACTGGTTCGGTACCGAGTACAGTGACCTTACTGGGTCACCAGAAGATCTGGCCCTGAGGCGCCGAATCCGACAGATCGACGCGCGGGGGTTGGGAGAGTGCCGGGCGCGATTCGCTAATTCGCAGAACACCGCCAACCGACTGAAGCACTTTAATGGGCTGGATGCGGTGCCGCTCCACGTTCCTGTTCAGCTAACCGGACTCAGGCCCGTTGCCTATGAGCCGTACATTTTTTCCGTCTCCCGATTTGACCGAACCAAACGAATAGATCTTCTCCTCAAGGCTGTGGCTCAGTCGTCGTCGGATTTCGAAGTTGTCATCGCAGGAGATGGCCCCGAGCGTGAATCCCTTGAGCGCCTGGCAGGCGAGCTGGGGCTTACACATCGCGTCCGGTTCCCCGGTCGAATTCCGGATGATGAGGTCGTTGGACACTACAACAATTGTCGAGCGGTTTTCTATGGTCCGATCGATGAGGATTTCGGGCTCGCCACGCTCGAAGCGTTCACTGCTGGAAAGCCCGTTGTGACGGTCGCTGATTCCGGCGGAGTGCTAGAGCTGGTGCGTAATGGAGAGACAGGCCTGATCGCTGATTCGCCCGACCCGGAGTCGATAGCTTCACTTCTCGACCAGACCATTTGGAATATTGATCAATGTCGATCAATGGGAACGACTGCCAAAGCGGTCACCGATCGAGTTACCTGGGATGGCGTGGTTTCCAAACTCCTGGAATCAACTGATGGTTAGGCCGCGAATCGCCTGGTGTACTCCTCTTCAGCCTGTAGAGTCTGGTATCTCCCTGTATAGTGAAGATCTGCTCCCGCTCCTATCTGAGGTCCTTGATATCGACGTAATCGTCGATGGATACGCTCCCTCAACGCTCCGGGAATCACACTGGCTTAAAGTCAGGAACTATCGACGATTCCGGCCTGACGACTACGACCTGATCGTTTACCAGGTCGGAAACAGTCCGGCGCACATGTATTTCCTCGATGATATCCGGCGCTCACCGGGACTTCTCGTACTTCACGATACGGTACTGAACCATCTTTTTATCCAGCATGCCGCGCGAAATCGCTCCCTCCTGGACTACCGCGCTGAGATGGAGCGGCGTTACGGAGAACCCGGGGGAAGAGCCGCCGAACGGGTGCTCAAGGGGCAGGCTCCCGACGATCTATTCAGGTTCCCGATGAGCGAGTCATTGATTCAGTTTAGCGGGGCAACACTGGTGCACAGCGAATACGCGCGGTCACAAGCGGAGATGTGGGCGCCCGGCGCAACGATTTGGCGAGTTCCACACGGTCTCAGAATGCCGGAGAATGTTTCGCGTGAGGCCGCCCGTCGGGCACTGGGGATTCCTGAGGACCAATTTATCATCGCGTCGATTTCACACATCAACCCGCACAAGAGGATCGATGTCGTGCTGAGAGCGCTAAAACGGTTGCGACGATCGATCCCTGCACGACTCATTCTTGCCGGCAGCGTGTCGCCGAACTTTCCGCTGGCACGTATGGTTAGCCATCTTGAACTCGATCAGGTCGTCGAACACACTGGATACGTTAGGGACCGCGAAGCTCGACTGATCGCGGCGGCGGCAGATGTGATCGTCAACCTGCGCTATCCCACGGCGGGCGAGACATCCGGAAGTCTGCTTCATTCAATGGCAGCCGGCAGACCGGTCCTTGTCAGCCACACCGGGTCGTTCTCGGAAGTGCCCGAAGACGCTGCTGTGCGCATTCCTGTCGATGCCCTGGAAGAGCAAATGCTCGTTGCAGTGTTCAAACGGCTTGCCCATGAACCGGATCTGAAGAATGCGATTGGCAGGCGCGCCCGGCAATTCATCAAAACCGAACACTCACTGGAGCGATGGGTCGAAGGTTATATCGAGGCTATCGAGCAACTACTGGACAAGCCTGTTGACCGGCCGAAGATAGCCGTTCCCGAAGAGCATATACTCGAGCCATCTGAAAATGCTTCTGTTGATGACATTGATGAGCTCACTGCAAGCCTTGCACGCGATATTGCCGAGCTCGGACTGGGTGGAGACGAGTTGCTTCTCGAGAATGTGGCTCGCTCACGGGTCGAACTCGGGCTGGGAGTTGGTATGATCTCAGATACGAAAATGAATGGATCAGATCGTTCAGGAGACCTGCATGACCGGTCAGAACGAAAAACCGATTAGCGACGAATTGCTGGACATTCTCGCATGTCCAGCGTGCAAAACGCCGGTGCGACTCGAGCGCGAGAAGCTCGTGTGCGACGAGTGTGGTCGGCGATACAGGATCGATGACGGAATTCCGATCATGCTCATCGATGAAGCGGAACAGCCAGGCAACTAGCACGTCGATCACCGTTCGGGTGTTTCCTCTGGAGTAGGTCCTGATGGATGAAGAGCAATCTGGCCGCATGGTGTCCGGCAAACGGCGTGAGGAAGATTCTTCTGTAGAGCTGAGTCTTCGACCACGCCGCCTCTCCGAGTACATTGGACAGACGAAAGTGAAAGAGGGGCTGTCGATCGGGATCCAGGCGGCGCAGGCTCGTCAGGAGGCGCTCGATCACGTTCTTTTATACGGGCCGCCTGGCCTCGGGAAGACGACGCTCGCCTCAATCATTGCCGTCGAGATGGGCGTCAACCTGCGAATCACTTCAGGACCGGCAATTGAGCGCCAGGGCGACCTGGTTTCGATCCTGACGAACCTCACAGCTGGCGATGTGCTGTTCATCGACGAAATACACCGCCTGAACAGGACTGTAGAGGAAGTGCTTTACCCGGCGATGGAGGATTTTGCCGTGGATATCGTGCTGGGCAAGGGTCCGTCAGCCCGCAGCATGCGCCTGAATTTGCCGCGATTTACGCTGGTCGGTGCGACCACCAGGCTTGCCTTGTTGACCTCGCCGCTCCGCGACCGGTTTGGATCAGTGCATCGACTCGATTTCTACGATCAAGAGTCGATGGAGCGGATCGTCCGCCGATCTGCCGAGATTTTTGGGATCCCGATTGAAGACGAGGGGGTCAAAGAGATCAGCTCCCGTTCTCGCGGTACTCCCCGGGTCGCCAATCGCGTCTTCAAGCGCGTGCGCGACTATGCGGAAGTGCGGGCGGACGGACAGATTACGGCCGAGGTCGCCCGCCAGGCGCTCGAGCAACTCGAAGTCGATTCGCTTGGCCTCGACGAAGTCGACCGCCGAATCCTCCGGGCCATCGTCGACATGTTTGACGGGGGGCCGGTAGGCGTTGATACCCTGGCTGCAGCCACCAGTGAAGAAACCGACACGATTATGGACGTGTACGAGCCCTACCTGATTCAACTCGGGTTTCTCCAGCGAACACCGCGCGGGCGGATTGCCACGCGTCGAGGATATGAACATCTGGGACTTTCCATGGCCAGGTCTAAAACAGACGAGTTGCAACCTTCGTTCTTCGATGCGTCGAAAGACCGGGAATCCTGATGAGCGAGGGTCGGCACGAAAAATCGTCGTTGCCGATTTCGCTATTTGATTACGACCTGCCTCCGGAACTCATTGCACAATCACCGCTCGACAAACGAAGCAGTTCCCGGATGCTCGTCCTCCAGCGGGAAACCGGTGAGATTACCCACTCGATGTTTGCAGACATTCCCGAGTGGTTGCGATCTGGGGATCTTCTTGTTCTGAACGATACAAGGGTGTTTCCAGCCAGGTTGTATGCGATACGAGGAACTGGCGGGAAGATCGATATTCTTCTGTTGCGGCAGATCGACGGCGATAGGTGGCAGGCGATGGCCCGCCCAGCTCGAAAGCTCCGTCAAGGTGAGAAGTTGACTATCGTCGATCGCCGCGGC
>JBBDTL010000009.1:0-2130 GCA_040904465.1 Thermomicrobiaceae bacterium
GTCATCGCCGGTCATTTCCAGCAGATCACGAAGATCCGATGCCTGTTGTCGGAGTTGTTCCCAGCGCTGAATCTGTTCTCGAAGGTCCGAGAACTGACGCATCACGCGCTGCGCGTGAGCCGGGTCATTCCAGAGTTCCGGGTCAGAGGATTGCTCTTCGAGTTCGTGAAGTTCTTGCCGTTTAGTCGGCAAGTCAAAGACGCGCTCCGATCCGGTCGAGCCGCTCGGCGACGTTGTCAATTGCGACGTTGATATTGTCAATCATGACCTGTAAATCTCCGGGTTCAGTAAACAAAAACGGTGCGATATCCGGCCAGATCACGCGATCGACCTGATTCCGCGAGTATATCAGAGACTCCGGGACGGCCCGATGGGGCTGATCGTTAGAATGGGGGATCTGAGCGCGCCGGATTGGTGCTGGATTCCGCGGAATTTGAGCGGTATGATGCCCGGTCGGAACCAATCGTCCGGTTGACGGGGACAGGGATGGACGCACTTCGCGAGATTCGGAAAAATCCGGCGCTGCTGACCTTCATGCTCGGGCATTTCACGGTGGATCTCTATAGCGGTCTGCTGCCCGTCCTCTATCCTCTGATGGCGCTCCAGTTTGATCTGAGCAACAGCGAAGTCGGCTTCGTGGCGCTCAGCTTCATGACCGCCGCATCACTGTCTCAGCCCCTGTTCGGCTATCTGGCTGACAAGCACGGCAGCCGCTATCTTGCGCCGGCGAGTCTGGCCTGGGCGGCGATCATGTTCGGCGTGATCGGTTTGTCGCCCACCACCGGGTTCTTCATGTTCGCTGCATTCATGGCGGGACTTGGGTCGGGCGCCTATCACCCGCAAGGTGCGGCTAATGCTGCCGCAGCAGTGACCGACGAATCCCGCAATACCGCGATGTCGATTTATACCGTCAGCGGGACGGGCGGATTCGCGCTCGGGCCGATTTTTGGCGCGCTCATTTTCGGGATGTTTCATCAAGAAGGCGTCTTGCTGATGGTTCCGCTCGGTTTGATCTCTGCCTGGCTCGTGTACCGCTCACTCGTCAAGCTCAATCTGGGTCTCCCTGAGCGGCGAGCAGCCGGCAGCGTTGATCAGCAGTTTTCGATTCGCTGGCGCTATCTCGCGCCGGTGATTGCGGTAGTCATGCTCCGAAGCTGGGTGTTTCTCTCTGTCGTGACGCTCTCGCCACTCTGGTATCAGGAACTCGGATACAGCGCCGGCTTCTACGGCATTCTCGTGACGGCGATGCTTGGAGTGGGTGCGCTCGGGACGGTTGCTGGCGGTATGCTGGCGGACAGGCTGGGCCAGCGTCAGGTGCTTCTCGGTTCGCTGATCCTGAGCCTTCCCGCACTTTACATATTCCTGTTCATCCCCGGCCCCTGGGCGCTTCTAACAGGGGCGATGCTCGGCTTCCTGGTCGACATGTCGATCTCCGTGACGCTGGTGATGGCGCAGGGGATGGTTCAAGGACGCGCCGGGATGGCTTCGGGCTTCATTCTGGGTGTTGGATTCGTGACCGGAGGAATCGGAGTTCCGATTACCGGCACGCTGGCCGACTTCGTCGGAATCCCGACCGCGCTGGGTATCACAGGCATCCTGCTGGTCGTAGCAGTAGTGATCGTAGCGCTCCTGCCCGAACACGTCGCCCGGAGAACGCCGCTGGCCAGGCCTTCAGCTGCCTGACCCTGCCTGAATTGCGGCCGACACCCATCAGCGGGGTAACTGGTGATCCATTGTCTCGTCTGAGGCTGGACCGGCTGGTCGCTCAGTGCGCGGTCCTGCGCCCGGGAGGGACTGACGCAACTGAAGGAAGCGGATGATCTGCCCGCGGCTCAGAAGACCGACAACTGCGCCGTTCTCGAGCACTGGAATCTGATGAAAATCTTGTTCAGACATCATCTGCAGGACCGTATCCAGGTCGGTATCGGGCGTTGCCGTAATCAGATTCTGACTGTGGGTCATCCGGTCAAGCACCCGGTAGTGAGACCACTGTTCCCGCGGCGTGTCCTTGATGTCATTCAATGTAATGATCCCGGCCAGGATGCCTTCATCGACTACCGGAAGGCCGCGCAGATTACGACCGAGCATATAACGGTCCACGAGCTCTTCGATCGTAGCATAGGCGCTCAC
>JBBDTL010000010.1:0-2113 GCA_040904465.1 Thermomicrobiaceae bacterium
ATCGAGGAGCGGGAACTTCGTGGTGAATCTACCCCTGAAGTCGTTGACGTCTGGCCGCTCTGGAAGGGCGTTATCGACCGTTCCGAACTGGAGGCGATCACCGCGGCGGAGCATCCCGACGCGGAACTGACATTCTACTCGTGGGTCGATCTCGAGTTTCTCACGAATTTCCCGTCCCGCTATCCGGAGCTCAGTGGTTTCAGGTCGCCGTTGCTGGGCAGTCTCTTCGTCATTGGAATAACTGCGTTACTGTCGTTCCCTGTCGGAGTTGGCGCCGCGATCTATCTGGAAGAGTATTCAACCGACAACTGGGTTAACCGGGTCATTGAAACGAACATCGGCAACCTGGCTGGTGTCCCGTCGATCATCTATGGCCTTCTTGGTCTGGCATTGTTCGTCAGGGCGTCAGACGGTTTAACCGGTGGAAGAACGATTCTGGCCGGCGCGATGACTATGACGCTGTTGAGCCTTCCCGTGATTATCGTTGCGGCACGGGAGGCGATTCGTGCGGTCCCTCAATCATTGCGCGAAGGTTCCTATGCGCTCGGGGCCTCTCGGTGGGAGACAACACGTGACCACGTATTGCCCGCTGCGATCCCTGGAATACTAACGGGAACCATCCTCGCAATGTCGCGAGCGATCGGCGAGACTGCCCCGCTGATTACGATCGGGGCGCTAACGTACATCGCATTCGACCCCGGCGGGCTGCGGGACATCTTCACCGTCATGCCGATCCAGATTTTCTCGTGGGTTTCATTGCCGCAGCAGACGTTTCAGCACCTTGCCTCCGCCGGCATTCTCGTGCTGCTCACAGTACTTCTCATGATGAACGGCGCGGCAATCCTTATTCGACGAAAGACTGAACAGAGGTGGTAGACATGGCACGCACCGAGGAGACAGTTCGAACGAGGCCTGCGACCGAATCGGAGGCGCGAAACGTCTTGTCGACCGAAGGAATAACCGTTCGCTACGGACAGTTCGCGGCGGTCAGGGATATCAATCTGACATTCGAGCGATCCCGGATTTCGGCCATCATCGGCCCGTCCGGTTGCGGTAAGAGCACCTTCCTGCGGTGTCTCAACAGGATGAACGACCTGATCCCCGGCACGACGACTGAGGGAAACGTCTGGTACCAGGGAGCAAACGTCTACGATCGCGACGTCGATCCTGTGGAAGTGCGGCGCCGGATTGGCATGGTGTTCCAGAAGCCTAACCCATTTCCCAAGTCGATTTTCGAAAATGTGGCCTGGGGCGCCAGAATCAACGGGTATCGCGGCAAAATCGATGACCTGGTCGAGCATAGCCTGCGGCAGGCAGCGCTATGGGACGAAGTGAAAGATAAACTCAGCCACAGTGGTCTGTCGCTTTCCGGTGGCCAGCAACAGCGTCTCTGCATTGCCCGTACGATAGCAATATCGCCCGATGTGATCCTGATGGACGAACCTGCTTCGGCGCTCGATCCGATCGCGACATTGCGCATCGAGGAGCTCATGCAGGAGTTGAAACAGGACTACACCATTGTGATCGTGACGCACAATATGCAGCAGGCCGCAAGGGTGTCGGATACCACGGCGTTCTTCACCGTAAACGCGGACGATCGATCCGGATTCCTCGTTGAATCCGGACCAACAAGTACGATGTTTACCAATCCAACCGACCCCAGAACCGAGGCGTACATCACCGGGAAGTTCGGTTAGATAGTTTGTACGTACACATATTCCCGATCGTTGGCGCGGTTGAGAATCGTTCTGAATCTGGAGTGAAGACATGACAATTCCCGGATCCGGGCGCACGCATTATACGCAGCAGTTGCAAGAAGTCCGTGGCGAAATTCTGATGATGGGTAGCATGGTCGCGCAGGCGATGGAGCGCGCCGTGGAGGCGCTCAAAGAGCGCGATACTGAGTTGGCCCGTCAGGTAATCGACGCGGATCATGTGATCGATGAAAAGCAGTACGAACTCGAAGAGCGCACCTTAACGATTATCGCCACTCAGCAGCCGATGGCGAAGGATCTTCGCGGGCTG
The DNA here is from genome assembly GCA_040904465.1 of Thermomicrobiaceae bacterium. Lineage (GTDB taxonomy): Bacteria > Chloroflexota > Chloroflexia > Thermomicrobiales > Thermomicrobiaceae > SLMJ01. The sequence continues at coordinate 2,026 of JBBDTL010000010.1, forward strand.
GCGGCCTCGCTTTTTATTGTCGGTGAGCTGGAAAGCATGGGAGACTATGCGGAGGGGATCGCCAAGATTGCGATCATGGTAGCGGAGC
>JBBDTL010000011.1:0-2108 GCA_040904465.1 Thermomicrobiaceae bacterium
CTCGTCGGGCTCATAACCCGAAGGTCGCAGGTTCGAATCCTGCCCCCGCTACCATCACGAGATAGACCCTTCTCTTTCCAGAGAAGGGTCTCTTGCGTTTAATGCGCTCTGTCCGTGAATCGGGCACAGAGCGATAGCGATCAACCGCACCTTTGATGGCGTTTTTCGCCACGGCATGAACATTCCGCGCTATATTCCCTGGACCATCCCCAACCAACGTACTATGGCCCATGCCGATGGACATTTCTACACTTAGCATACAGGTACTCAAGCGATGAGTGTCTGTCACATTAGATTGATGATCTTGCCGTTTTCTGGCTATTCGGTGGCGGCAGGCGATGATTGGCCGGAAAGGGAGCCCGATGCGCAAAGGTGGTCGCGTCTTTATTTTGCTGGGAGTTACGCTGGCGCTTGCCGCCGCTGTGCTAGCGATCTTCGCGTTTCGGGACACGAGCGAGACTGACGAACCGGAAGAGCCCGAGGTTGCAATGGTTGAAGTAGTTGAGGCCGCGGAAGATATTGCGGTCAACCATGTGCTGACCGAAGATGACATCACCGTGGTTGAGGTAGAGGAAGACACCGTTTCGCCCGGGACGGCACGCTCACCAGGCCAGGTACTTGGGCTCGCATCTTCCGGCGATATTGTCGACGGCCAGCGAGTGCTGATGGGCAACCTGGTTACGCCAGGTCTCTCTCACATCGTCGGAGACGGGATGCGCGCGGTAGCGCTACCAATCGACCGCGTCAATGCGCTGGGTGGCATGGTCCGGGCCGAGGACCATATTGATCTCATCTACTCGATTGCGTTTACCACCGAAGATTTCTATGCCTCACTCCGCGAGTTGATCGAAGAATCCGAGCAGGAAGCACCTCCCGCCGAGGAAGGTGAAGAGGGCGCAGAGGGCGAGCAGCCGGAAGCCCCCGCGGCGTTCCCCGGGTTCCCGGGTATGGAGGAACTGCCGCTCCCGTTCGCGCCGGGGTCACTCGTCAAGGTTACAACGTCCGAGGGGCAGGAGCCGGTGACGAAGATTCTGTTGCAGAACGTCCGCGTTGTCCGGGTTGTGGCAGGTGATATCACCGTCGACGAGAACAACCAGATAGTTGCCGCCGAGGAAACAACGACTGAGGAGAATGGTGAAGACGAGGAGGCGGAAGAAGAGTCAGCGGATCCGGAAGCGGAAGGCGCGGAGTCTGATCGTCTCCCGAGCGCGGACATGTTGATCCTGGAAGTCGATCCTCAGTCTGCGGAACTGGTCAAGTTTATTCTGGATTATGAGGGGCAGTTCCACGTGGCGCTTCGAGGACCGGATGACACCGAGGAAGTCACAACTGCCGGCTCAACATTCCGGCAGTTGATTGAAGATTACGGACTTCCGATGCCAATGCCAGCAACAATGCCTGAACTAGACGCCGGCGAGGAGGAATAGGTTGTCAACCAACCGGATTCGCATTCTCATCGTCGATGACGTCGCCGAAAGTCGCGACAACGTCGAGAAACTGCTTCGGTTTGAGCCCGACGTGGAAGTCGTCGGCAAGGCTGAACGCGGGCAGGAGGGCATTGATCGGGCAATCGAACTGACTCCTGATGTCGTCCTAATGGACATCAATATGCCCGATATGGACGGTATCGAGGCGACGATGGAGATCACGACCCGCGTGCCCTCGACCGCGGTCATCATGATGTCGGTTCAGAATGAGCCTGATGTTCTGCGACGAGCAATGCTCGCTGGCGCGCGTGAGTTTCTTTCCAAGCCGTTCAGTCTGGATGAGCTTATCCAGGCAGTACGGCACGTTTCCCGTCTTGCCCGTCCGGTCATGCAGCCGCAGGTACAGCGCCATGTTGATGGTACCGGTCAGGTTGCGAGGCGCACCGGTGTCGACACTAAAGTTTTCAGTGTAGTGAGTTCAAAAGGCGGAGTGGGACGCAGCTTCGTGGCGGTCAATCTGGCCGTGGCAATCCGGAAGATGACGAAGAAGGAAGTGATTCTGTTTGATACGAGCATGCACTTCGGTGATGTTGGTGTCATGATGAATAGCGGAGATGTCAAGACGATTGCGGACACCGTTGATCAGGCTCACTCGCTTGATGCTGAGCTAATGGAAGACAT
>JBBDTL010000012.1:0-2092 GCA_040904465.1 Thermomicrobiaceae bacterium
CCAACATTTCTGCACCATCCATGAATGGTCAGCTCCGCTTCATCCGTTACGCCTTTATGCCGAACCGGCTCCGCTATTGCGGCGGCACAGACGACAACCGTACGATCTTCGAATACGGCATCGAGCGCGAAGTTGACCGCGGCCTGGAACCATTGCTACGGAAATTCACCGGTGCGCTGCCGTACCTGCAGCTGATTGCCCGCGCCAACAACATTGCAGACCCGTTCCATGAACGGGTTGTTGACGCCTACTGGATAGGCAACGAGCTCCTGGAGGGCGTTGAGGTTCGCCAGCTCTATGATTCGCTCCTGGAGCGCTTTGGCAAACAGCTTGACGGTCGCACAAAGGAATGGGTTCTCGGCAAAGCACCGGCTGGAGCACGACCCCACCACAACTTCCACGTATTCGATGTACATAGCCGGGTCGGTCAACTGGAGAATACGCTTGAGACAATGGATCAGTGTCGGGTGAGCTGGGGCAAGGTCGTCGCTCAGGAAGGGATCGAGTTGATCGTCGAGCGCCAGCCATTGCGACTTCGGGAAGGCAAGCTCGCACTCGGACCGCCCGAACGATTCCAGGCACTGCGTCAGATCGAAGGCAAGGGCTTCATCGAGCAAGCCCAGGTCGGTGACTGGGTGACTATTCACTGGTCCTGGGTCTGCGAAGTCATCAGCGACCGTCAACTCCGTGCGCTTATCCGCTACACCGATCATCACCTCAATCTGGCCAACCAGACGCTGTAGCTAAGCCTCATTGCCGTGCTGTTCGTGTTCGACAACCCCCTGGCGGGAGACCGCCTGGTCGACACCGAGGAAGAACAGTAGGCCCGGCGTCAACGCGGCGAGGAAGCGATGCTCGATGTGGTAACGCGCCTGCCGGATCACATCGAACAGAATGGTCTGGACTAGAAGGGGAGGGCGGCATGCCCTCCCGGATTTCGTGCCTGCCGGCCAACGCTAGTTCTGCGCGTCAAACCCTTCCCACAATTCTGGATCGAGCAGCGCGTCTGCGTGTTCGAGCTCCAAATCTTCACGCTCGCTGTCCAGGTAGACGATATTGTCAGGCTGTTCAGCGGGAAGAAGCGCAATTGCCTCATCCATGAGGATGACGAAGGTGTCCAGCTTTATCGCACCCTGATCCAGCCAGTACTGATCCATCGCGTAGACACCCAGATAGATGTCGTCCGCTGCCAGGGAGAGTACCCAGTAGGCGTCGAGCAACTTGTTGTGAAACGCCTCGTAGCCAGGCGGGGGTGTCAGCGTGTCCAACAATGGGTGCATCAACCACCAGAGCTCCATGATTTCGTCGAAATCGGCGTACCAGGCATTGGTGAGAGTCGGATTCTCCAGCAACCAGAGGAAGTCCTGAAAGCTGAGGTCAGTTGCCTCAAGGATCAGCAAGATATCTTCAAGATAGGCGATCTCTTCCTGGTCAGACCCGGAAGGTGGGGGAGTTGTCGGAGGGGCATCGCCGTAGCGCCAGGCATGATAGTGCTGGCCGATGTTGCCGGCTTCAACCTGCCACCCTGCGGAGTTCGCCGGATTAAAGGTCAGGCACCGTCGCTCGAAACATTGCGCCAGCACATCGCTCCACTGACCGGCGACGGGCACAGTCATCCAGTACGCCTCGGTGATCGGATACCCGGTCGCGAAAAATGGATTCTCGAACAACTGGTCCTGCTTAAACTGACCGTTCTCGTAGACAGTTCCGGACGAATTCATGAAGTCCCAGAATACCGAGGCAACCGTATGGTTCGTCTGCGAAACGTAGTGCTCCGCAGTCACCCCGTGCTGGCCGAGGCCGGCATTCACGCCAACGTTACCCGCTTTATCGATCGTCCCGGTAATCGTCCAGTCGGTGGGGATCGGGTCGTGCTCCAGCACGCCGTTGAATGTGGCATATGTCGGGCTGTCGGGATGGCTATCGCCGGCAACCTGAATACTGGCGGGTTGCCACTGATTGTAGTCTGAATCGCCGAGTTGCACCCGCCCGGTGATCAGCTCGTAGGCCAGCCGGCCGTTTGTCACATCCCACGGGGCCGTCGCCCGGTAAGAGTTGTCCTCCATACGTGATTTGTCGGTGTATTGCACCA
>JBBDTL010000013.1:0-2066 GCA_040904465.1 Thermomicrobiaceae bacterium
GATCGACTGGTATCGCTCCGCAAAGTCGTACGATCTACACCCAATTATCGGCGTGGAAGCGTACCTGGCTCATGGATCCATGTACGATCGTGAGCGCGGTAATTATCATTTGCTGCTTCTCGCAGAGAACCAGACGGGTTACCAGAACCTCCTCAAGCTGACTAGCAAAGCCAGCCTCGAAGGGTTCTACTATCGCCCGCGGATCGACCTCGATCTGCTGGGGGAGTACAACGAGGGTATCATCGCGACTTCCGCCTGCCTCGGGGGTCCCGTTGCCAACAATTTTCTGGAGGGCAATGATAACGAGGCACTCCGTCAGGCGAAAGCGCTGCGAGACATCTTTGGTCCTGATCGTTTCTTTATTGAGGTGCAGGAGCACGGGATTCCCGGCCAGACCGAGACGAACCGGAAGCTGATTGATCTGGCTCAGTCTCATGATCTGCCGCTCGTCGCTTCCAACGACGTGCACTACGTCCATCAGGAAGACGCCGGACCGCAGGAGCTTCTCGTCTGCATCCAGACGAATACCTCCATCAACGATCCCAAGCGGATGAAGATGGATTCCGATCAGCTCTATTTCAAGAGCCCGACGGAAATGTGGTCGCTGTTCGAGGAACTCCCCGAGGCGCTGGAAAACACCATCAGGATCGCCGAGAGATGCAACGTTGATCTGGAGTTTGGCCGGCTGCACTTACCGGATCCGGGGATACCGGACGGTATTTCGCCTCATGAACATTTGACCAACCAGTGCTGGGAAGGCGTCCGGCAGCGGTATCCCGAGATTACCGAGGAGGTCAAGCATCGGCTCAATTATGAGCTCGATGTGATCCAGCAGACCGGGTTCTCAAGCTACATGCTGATCGTGCGTGACTTCTCTGACTTCGCCCGCGAACAGAAGATCCCATTCGGTGTACGCGGGAGTGCCGCGGCGAGCATTGTTCTCTACTCGCTCGGAATTACTGATATTGAACCGCTGGCGAACCGGCTGGTATTTGAGCGGTTCCTGAATCTCGAGCGTCGAGAAATGCCGGATATCGACATGGACTTTGCCGATAATCGACGTGGCGAGGTCATCGATTACGTGGCGAAGAAATACGGTCAGGACCACGTTGCTCAGATCATTACCTTTGGAACGATGGGCGCAAAGGCGGTCGTGCGCGATGTTGGCCGGGCGATGGGCTGGGCCTACGGAGATGTGGACCGGATCGCCCGGACAATTCCGTCTCAGTTGAACATGACGCTGGAACGTGCCCTGCAGGAGAGTACCGAACTTCGCCAGCAATACGAGTCGGACCAGGATGCTCGCGAGCTGATCGACACGGCCAAGCGCCTTGAGGGCATATCCCGTCACGCCGGGACGCACGCAGCGGGGGTCGTGATTTCCAATACTCCGCTGATCGAGCACCTTCCGCTTCAGCGGCCAGCGCGTGATCAGGATGGCGCATTGCCAACGACCCAGTTCACGATGGAGACCGTAGCTGATATCGGCCTCCTGAAAATGGACTTCCTCGGGCTTGCGAATTTGACGATTCTGGGTGAAGCCGTCGAAGTTATCAAGCAGCGTCACGAGATTGAGATAGATCCGAAGTTTCTACCTCCCGACGACGAGCCCACATTCGAGATGCTCTCCAATGGCGAGACCTTTGGCGTGTTTCAGCTGGAGAGTGCCGGAATGCGTCGGTACATTCGGGATCTCCGGCCGCACTCGATCGCTGAACTCGCGGCGATGGTCGCCCTTTATCGGCCCGGCCCGATGCAGCATATCCCCACCTATTGTCGGGCGAAGCATGGCGAAGAGCCAATTCGCTACCCACACTCTGACCTGGCCGAGGTCCTCGACGAGACCTATGGGGTGATTGTGTATCAGGATCAGGTTCTCCTGATTGCTCAGAAGTTCGCTGGCTACACACTCGGCGAAGCCGATATCATGCGTAAGGCAATGGGCAAGAAGATCCCGGAAAAGATGGCTGCCGAGCGCAAGACGTTCATCTCCGGGGCGATTGAGAAGGGCTATACCGAGGAGGATGCCGAGACCATTTTCCGCCTGATCGAGCCCTTTGCCGGTT
>JBBDTL010000014.1:0-2064 GCA_040904465.1 Thermomicrobiaceae bacterium
GCGAAAAGAGCTCGGTCTGTTCGCGAACTTGCGCCCGGTCAAAGTCTTCGATGCGCTGGCGAGTTCCTCCCCGCTGAAAGACGACATCGTTCGCGGAGCCGACCTGATGGTCGTCCGGGAATTGACCGGCGGCCTCTATTTCGGTCAGCCGTCGAACCGTAAGGAAGATGACACCGGACGCTCGGCCGTCGATACGCTGCCGTACCATGAGTCAGAGGTTGAGCGAATCGTCGATCTTGCGTTTCGGCTGGCTCAGCAGCGCCGGAACAAGCTCACCAGCGTCGACAAGGCCAATGTCCTGAACTCGTCGCAGCTCTGGCGAGAAGTCGCCACTGAAGTGGCTGGTCGCTATCCCGATGTCGAGTTAGAGAACGCGCTGGTTGACTCCTGTGCAATGGCGCTGATCAGCCGTCCCACCAGTTTCGACGTCATGGTGATGGAGAACCTGTTTGGCGATATTCTGAGTGACGAAGCTGCCGTCCTGGCTGGTTCTCTCGGGATGCTTCCCTCGGCAAGCCTGAACGGGCAGGCGCCAACGCGAGAAGGCACCACTGCTCAGATGTTCGGGATGTATGAACCAGTTCACGGTACTGCGCCCGATATTGCTGGACAGAGTAAGGCGAATCCCATCGGGGCGATTCTGAGCGCCTCGATGATGCTTCGTTTCTCATTCGGGCTCGACAAACTGGCCGACGCGATTGACCAGGCCGTAGGCGAGACGCTCGATGCCGGTATTCGTACCGGTGACATCGCGCTGGCTGGAACACCGCCGGTATCTACCGCTGAACTGGGTATTGCGGTGCGCGAACGTGCAGTAGCTCTGGTCGCCTAGATCAGCCCGCCAGCGACGGTTGTGGCGCCAGTCGGCTCACTCAGGATCTGTGCGAGGAGTTCGTGGCTGGCAGGGATCGTGCTTACAGGTAGCCATATGGTGCCATTCTGCCCGAATCGGTCATCGCAGTCGACAATCCTGATAAAATAGGACCATATCAGGACGTACGCGCCGGCCACGCTCGATCGAATCCCCGGACGGGGTTGACAGCGCCGGGTCGATGGGTATCATTTGATAAAGCTTTCGGTTTAGAAACTAGCCGGGACGCTGAATTTCGAGGCAACCGGGCGAACTGGAGGAAACACGTATGGTTAGCACAGCACCACAGCAAGTGGTAAGCCTGACGCCGGAAGCCATGAAGCAGCTTCGCGACTTCATGGAAGAGCAGGGTACACCGGACGGCAAGCTGCGCGTATTCGTCTCGCCGGGTGGATGCTCAGGCCTCGAGTACGGCATGTCGATCGAGGATGAAGTTGACGAAGACGATTTCGTCTTTGAACACGATGGCGTTCAGGTCATTGTTGACTCGTTCAGCTCAATGTACATTGAGGGCTCAGAGATCGACTATGTGAACAGCCTGATGGGCGGCGGATTCACGGTCCGCAATCCGAACGCTGTTACTGGTTGCGCGTGCGGACACAGCTTTGACACCGGCGAGAACGCCGGAACCCAGCAGGGCTGCGGCTGCGGAGCATAGTTCGCGGCTGAAACCAGCTAAGATGACGATTCAACCCGGGAGCTTTATTAAATGCTTCCCGGGTTTCGTCTATCCGGCAGTAGCGACTCCGGAGGGTGGTAGAATATTCGACGCAAGCTTGGTCACAGGAGCGTGCATCCGGGGGGAATGTCGGAATTGGCAGACGAGCATGATTTAGGATCATGTGCCGCAAGGCGTGAGGGTTCGAGTCCCTCTTCCCCCACCAATTCTTCCTGAACTAAATATGGACAGCCCATGAATCCGACGATCCGCCAGGAGGCGGTCCGATGAGCGATGATCTTTCCCCATGGAGGCGCATACTTGCGTTGCTAATCGATCTGACTCTACTTGGCGTATCTGTTCTGATTGTGTTGCTGGTGACGGTAATCATCTACCTGAATGTGGCCATTCTTGTCGGGGGCACGTATGAGGAGCGGATTCCTCAATTCTGGATTGAGATTCTGCTTGTCGGTCCGGCGTTGCTGTTATCCATAGTAACTGTCTGGCTCTATTTTTCGGTTTTCGGGAGAACTGG
>JBBDTL010000015.1:0-2047 GCA_040904465.1 Thermomicrobiaceae bacterium
TGAGATAGCCTGCAAAGGACTCGGAGTTGGAATGCGCTGCCAGGCGCGGGGGTCCTGCGTCAGGTGACCGGTGGAGATGAGCTTCCGTTCCCGGATCGCAGTTCCTGACAGGGAGGCGTTTACTGGAATCAGGGAATTGACAATCGAATTGTAGTTCGTTCCCCACTCTCGAATCACCTGAATATTGCCCTCATCCGCTGTGAGCGTCCCGACATAACAATAGTCAAACGGGACCAGGTCATAAAGGGCGCCCGAGATTTCGTCCAGTACCGGTTCCAGTCTGTCCGACGTGAGTACCGCCTGACCAATACGAAGCAGGGCCTCACTCTCTACAGTCTGACGGTGAATCGTCTCCTCCAGCCGCGCCCGGGTGACCACTCCGCCCGCCTGCCGCGCTATCCCTTCAGCCATCTCGATCGATCGCTGGCTGAATCGCTTTTCATCACTCCGATACCAGCAATAAATAAAGCCCGTGACTCGCTGTTGCCAGGTGATCGGCAAAACGAGGATCTCGGCTATTCCAGTGTCCAGTGCATACTTTCTAAGTGGGGAGCAGCTCGCCAGGTCCGTGTCAAAGTCATGAATGACCTCCGGCTCCAGGGTGCGATGCAACCTTACCTCTACCGGGATGTCGTACACGGAAATCTGCTGACTGGCAATAAACACATTCACTTCGTCAGGCTGGAGGCCGTCCTCATAGGCAGCAATCACATCGCGCCCATGTTGATCAAGCACATACAAACTGCACACATCAGCACCGGTACTGCTTCGAACTGCGCCAGCCAGTACCTGAAGAACGTCGTCCAGGCGCTGTCCGGAAGACGCAATGCTGGCGACGTTGAGCAGCGTGTCAAGTCGTTGCCGCTGAACACGCTCGCTTTCATACTGGCGGGAGAAGACAACCGTCATCGCGACAAGCTGGCCCAGATCCATCGCGGTTTGAATCTCGAACGAGGAATAGGGCGCGGGATCATGTGTGCGCCAGACATAGGCGACGCCCTGAACCCGTTCCTCCCAGATCAGCGGAACGACCAGGTCAGTCAAGCGGCCTTCACGGCGTTCCTGCCCGGTATTCACCAGCGGAACCTGTGCAAAGTCCTCTTCGGTCGAGCGCATGAGTGGCTGTTTTGTCTGAAGGATATGCGCTTCCGCAGGAATCTCAGCGGGATTGAAGCGGTTGGTCCATGAGTGTGCCTCGCGAATCACGTCGTCATAGCCGTAGCGGAACAGCGCGATCGTTGATTGCTGATCCTCAGCATAGGCAAATATCGCGCAGCGATCCGCGTGCATCGCCTCAGCCAGCATCTGCGCGAACTGGGGGACCACACTCGAGAGTTCGTTGAATGTCGCCTCGTTGTTGTTACCCGATTGAGTGTCCATCACCGTTCCGCTTGTCGTTTACTTGCTAACATTCGCAGAGACATCGCACCGGAACTTGCCGTCCAATGACGCTGCCGGACCACCTAAATAGCCTGAAACATGTCGTCGTTCTGGTTCGATTGCGCCGCAAGCAGCATCTCCGGCTGCTCGCGCAGTTTGCTGACGAACAGCTCCACGAGTCTCGAATCGAATTGCGTACCAGCATGGCGTACAAGCTCGTCAATTGCGTCATCAACGGTCTTCGTTCGTTGATACGTCCGTTGAGATATCATCGTGTCGAATGCTTCGGCCACGCTGATGATACTCGCCCCAGGCGGGATCGCCTCGCCGGCCAGCCCGTCTGGATACCCGTTCCCGTCTGCACGCTCGTGATGATGGCGCACTAGCGGCACGAGGGTCACCAGCACCGGATGCTGATTGAGGATGTTCGCGCCGCGGTCAGGATGTGTGTTGATGAGCGTGCGTTCTGCATCGGTTAAAGGGCCTGGTTTGCTGAGTATGTGGTCGGGAACACTCAGCTTGCCAATGTCATGCAGGAGACCAGCCAGCTCGATGCGTTCAACCTCTGCGCTGTTCAACCCAGCCAGTTCTGCAATCGTCCGGCAATACTGTGCGACATTTCGGGAATGTTCCAGTGTTGTCGGATCTTTGGCGTCCACCACCGCTG
>JBBDTL010000016.1:0-12435 GCA_040904465.1 Thermomicrobiaceae bacterium
CGAGCGCGGGTCCCGGTCCATAACCAGCACCTCGTTGCCAAGTCGCTCCAGCTCTCGAGCGATCGCTGTACCAAACCGCCCGGCCCCCAGCACCATAACCTGTCTGGCCATGAGCGGCCTCCTTCCTCACTTATCCGATCTTCACTGATTCCTGGGCGTGGCGAACTGTGTGTGGCGAGCTGCGGGCCGCCAGTGCGAGCACCATCGCCAGCGGGCCCAATCTGCCGATAAACATAGTTACGGCGACCAGAACGCGAGACGCCTCATCGAGTGCGGGGGTTATCCCCATACTCAGCCCGACTGTCCCATAGGCAGAGACGACCTCAAACAGGATGTCCAGAAAGCGGAAATCCTGCAGGATACTCAGCACCATCGAGGCGCTAAAGATGAACGCGATCGACAAAAGCGCAACCGTCAACGCCCGGAAGACGAGAACGGTCGGGACCTCCCGGCCAAACGCCACGACTTGCTCTCGATTCCGGGATGCCGCGACGATAGCGAAAAAGAGCAACGTGAACGTCTGTATCTTGATCCCTCCGGCCGTCGAACCAGAGGCACCACCGATGAACATCAAAGCCATTGTGAAAAACGAGGTCTCATCATTCACTTCATCCAGTGGTATGACGGTGAATCCAGACGTTCGCGGGGTCGTGCTGTAGAAAATCGCGTTGAGCATCCGATCCCCCCAGCTCATCGCCCCGAGCGTATCGGGATTACGCACCTCGGAGATGAGCAGAAATGCAGAGGCCAACACGAGCAAGCCGAAAGTGGTACTCAGAACGAGTTTGGTATCGACTGACATCCGGCGCCAGAGTCCCTTTGTGCGAACCACATCTGCCACGACGGTATAGCTGATTGCGCCCAGCACCGCGAGCACGCCCAGCGTTGAAAGGATCCAGGTATCGAAATGATAGGGGATCAGGCTCTGAAAATCTCCGACCAGGTCGAACCCGGCATTGTTGAACGCCGACACGCTATGAAACAGGCTCCACCAGAGCGCCTGGCCGGTTTCCATTTCCTGCAGCATGCGCGGGAACAGGATCGCTGCGCCAATTGCCTCCAGCCCCAGCGTAAATACGGCAATTCGCTTGATGATGTGAATCACTTCGCCCGGCATGCCGCCGCCGAGCGTCTGCCCGAGGAGCAGGCGCTGCTGCAGGGACGCCCGGTGCCCCAGAAGGAAGAGAAGCAGAAGGGTTGCGCTTGTCATAAACCCGAACCCGCCGAGCTGGATGAGGGTCAAAATCACTCCCTGCCCGAACCCGGTCCATGATTCCGCTGTATCAACAACGACAAGGCCTGTAACGCACACAGCGGAGGTCGAGGTAAACAGGGCCGTGGTAATACCGACTGAGCCGTCATCGACGCTGGCAAAGGGAAGCATGAGCACCAGCGTGCCCAGCAGAATAAGACCGGCAAACCCGCCGATAAGTGCGAGCGCAGGGTTTATGGTTCGACGCTGTTGCCGGGGAGGGCGGAGATTAACTGTTTCGGTCTCCAGCACTTCCCGGCGGACCACCCGGTCTCCCGGACGATGGACATACTGTGGGCGGACCGGTTTGTTATCTGGCGCGCTCACAACACGATGGCCCTTGCATTCGCTGGCGCATCCCGTCAGCAGAGGAATCAGTGCAGCTCAACGCAAATGTCACCGGCACGAAACCGGTGACGCACGAGCGCCTATTCTAGCAGGTGTCAACCTCGACGTTTCCAGGAAAGCTGGCCCCCGCTCCCACGCAGTGGGGAAATCTCGCTCGCATGCCTGACTGAAGATGTCATCTCTGCGCTTCGGTGGTGAAGCCGGGTATCAGGACACGCCACTGTGACTCAGGCACGAAGCACCTCGTTGCTGATGCGAACCAGTGCCCCGGCGTAACCATTGTCCAGTGTGCCGAGTGGAACAGAATCAGTCTGAGCCCAACGGCCATTCACCAACGAACTGATGCGATCAACGGTCCCGAGATAGCCGAGCAGTTCGCCGTTCGGTTTTCGGCGGTTCTCATGCGCCCACCTGACTGCATCGCGCCGGATCGCTTTGTCTTCATATCCACGCAGACGTTCCGGCCACTGTGCGCAATCACCGTATACATAGAGCGCCAGGTGGCACATCACAGCCAGTACGCCGTCGTCTTCAGTCGGGAAGCTTGCACCCTCCGCGCCGTCGTTGGTTGCCCCCAATCCGGCGAAGTTGTTCTGTTCCGGCCTGACCTGCCCGCCGAAGCGAAAGTAGCCTGTCTCGTGAAGGATCTGGCCGGCGCAGATGGACGTCCGGAACCCGAACTCCGCCGAACGCGCCACGATCGCATCCGCGATGCGCTCGATCTTCGCACGATCATACTGCGGCACTCGACCATGCCTGTAGCAGACCTCCACGATATTCCTGGCCGGAACATCGTTCGGTTCGCTAACGGCGATCCAGCTATCTAGCGAGATGAGCGTACTCTCCGCTGTCTCGTGCTCAGGTTGCCGCTCGAACGCGTCCGGAAACTTCTCCTGATCGCGAGCACGTGATTCCACACCGATGAGCCCCAGCGTTACCCCGTGCACGTTCTCAGCTATGTCCGGTTGATACTCAAAGCAGGCTCGCTCGAACCATTGAATAGCAATCCCATGTTCGTTGACGAACTGCTCGGAGAGTGGGTAGCCAAATATCATCAGCCCGCCGTACTCTTCCCAGAATGCCCTGAATTCGCGACACAGGTTGTGCCCGGTCGCCTCGAAGTACCGGCAGGGTTCTGTCTGCAGGAGTATTGTTTCACTCTTCTCTTCAGGGATCATCATCAGAAATTCGCGCCATCCCTGTCCACCGTTCCCTCGCATACGAGCCGGGCAATTCTTCCCTGACCAGTGGTTATGCTGAACGATGCAGCTATCCGGATAGCCGAACTCCTCCTGGAGATGGGCCACCAGCTTCGCAGTGTTGCGCATGGTTGTAGCCCAGTCGGAATCGGCGTTGACACATACTTCGATTCCGATGCTTCTTCGATTGCCTGAACCGTTGCCCCCGTCCCCTGCGTGCCAGCCGTGCTCGTTGAGCGGCAGGTGCTGAATAATCTCACGATCATCGACCGTGTAGTGCCAGGAGACACTTTCGGGCCCACCTCCGCCATTGACGAAGCGCCGGTGCATCTCTGCATTTGCTCCGTGATTCGGATTACCGGTGTCATGCACGGTGATCCGTTCCGGCGTCATCGCATTTCCCGGTCTGTTGCTGTTGCCCATCGGGATGAAATCGATACGGAATGGAACGCCTTTGATTGTTGACATCCTGCCTGCTCTCTCAGGTAGCACACCGGCTGGAAAACCAACGACGAGCCGAACTGCATTCGCCGGAATGGCTGCCCGCCAGCCCTCGGAGCTCGACCGTCAGAAGACGAACGGGCCGTGGCAAAAGTGATTAGCTAATAGACCGACTTGCCTGTTTGACCGGAAAATCCGCGCGATGTCTGATAGATATAAAGATAATAGTTCAGGTTGAGGACAACCGCCAGTGCATTGTTTCTACGTGGCATGTCAAACAGAAACCCGGAGAGGAAATCCCCTCCGGGTTAAGAACATCACGGTTGTCCACTTGTCTCTTGGTGTATCGGACGATCGTTACCCTTGCTGTGCTGTCCTGATTGCGTCGGCCAGCGTTTTCACTCCGGTATCGATCTGTGCTTCATTGGCAAATGAATAGGACAATCGCACCGCGTTCTCGCCGCCACCGTGGAAGAAGAACACTGTCCCGGGAGACACATCCACGCCCGCATCCTTCAGCGTCGGGTTGACATCATTTACCGTGACTCCATCCGGCAGAGTTACCCAGGCGAAGAAACCACCCTCGGGATCAGTCCAGGTTGCTCCCTCCGGCATGTGCGTTTCCAATGCCTGCATCATCGCGGCATGCCGCCCGCCGTAGACCTTTCGCAGTTCACCGATATGCTCCACAAGCGTGCCACTGGAGCAGAATTCGCTGACCGCCGCGCTGACGAACGGACTGGTGCCGCCTTCCGGTTTCAACGCGGCGAAGGCACCGATGAACCGCGGATTCGCCACGATCCAGCCCAGCCGCAGGCCCGCACCGATGATTTTCGAGAACGTGCTCAGATAGATCACCAGGCCGGAATCATCCATTGAGTACATCGTCGGCAGTTTTTCACCCCGGTAGCGTAAGTCAGAGTAGGCGTCGTCCTCAACGATCGGTATCATGTGTTTCTTTGCCAGTTCGATGATCGCCTTGCGCCGTTCCACGGTCGTCGTAACCCCGATCGGATTCTGGAAATTGGGGATCATGTAGATCATCTTTGCCCGGCGACCTTCGGACTCTACTCGCTCGATAATCGACGTGAGTTCGTCAATGCTCGTTCCCTGATCGTCGACACGAACAGGTTCGACGTCCGCTCCGACGCCTCGAAAATGTCGGACGGCGCCCATCCAGGTCGGTTCTTCGCTGATGATCACGTCGCCTGGATCGCAGAACGCCTCGGCGATGATCCCGAGCCCCTGCCCCGCTCCGGCGACGATCAGCAGCTCCTCTTCAGAGCAGACGATCCCCTGGTCTCGCTTGAGCTTGATCTGGAGTTGCTCCAGCAGGTGATCATAGCCCCGGTTGGCGCCATACTGCAGGGCCCATTCGCCGTCTTTCTCCAGGGCGATCCGCATCGACTCCGCCATATCGCTTTTCGGCATCGAAGACGGGTCGGGGTAGCCTGAGCTCAGCGCGATTCGATCTCCGATCGCTCTGGGATTGGTAAATGTGGCCTGGCCGGAGCGGTTCGAGCGCTGGCTGAAGAGTTTTTCGATGTCCGGCGGTAGTGAAGCTGTCATCGGTGATCGTCCTTCCCCGGTCCCCCACGGGACAGATATAGTTTGCATTCTCGCTACGGAGGCAGACTAGCATACATCGCCCAGAACGCGTAACAGGCGCGTACGAAGAAGTAAGCAAAGAAGAGCCCCTCTCCCCGTGCGGGAGAGGGGTTTGTGAACAATCCAGCGAAGAAAGCGGGCTAGGAGATTGATTCCTTGTACTGGTCGGCAAAGCCCTGGGTGACCCGGTCGATAATCACCGCCAGCGCGACAATACACAGTCCAGCCTCGAATCCTCGTCCAGGATCGATCCGGTTAATCGAAAGCAACACTTCCTGACCGAGCCCTTCGGCACCGATCATGGAAGCGATAACGACCATTGCCAGCGCCATCATCGTGGTCTGGTTAACTCCGGCCATGATGGTTGGGAGCGCCAGCGGCAATTCCACATCGCGGAGCACCTGGCGCGGTGTTGCACCATAGGCAGTTGCCGCTTCGACGGCTGACTGCGCAACGGTACGGATACCGAGGTTCGTCAGACGAATCAGCGGCGGAACGGCGTAGGTAACTGTTGCGATAACTGCGGGGACGCGCCCCAGGCCAAAGAACATCATCGCTGGAATCAGATAGACAAATGCCGGCATTGTCTGGGCGCCGTCGAGAAGCGGCCTGATGACCGCATCCGCCTTATCGCTCTGCGCCGCGAGAACACCGATCGGCAGACCGATCACAAACGAGATAAGCACAGCAGCGATAATAATCGCCAGCGTAATCATCGCGAGATCGTAATAGCCGAACATCCCGATCATTAGCATCAATCCGACAAGCACAACCGTATTGAGGATGCTGCGCGTCCCGTACCATGCCAGAACACCGACAAGCAGAAGAACTGCCGGCCAGGGAAGCCAGGTCAGTGCGTCTTCCAGGTTCAGCAAGACTTCCCGGATCACCATGGCAATGAAATCAAAGACACCACCAAACGTATCCAGGAGCCAGCTGATCGCATCGTTCACCGGGGTTCGGATGTCAATCTCTACGGTATCGGGGAACTCATTAAACACTTGTCACCTCGGTATTCGCATGTTGCGTCGTGGTCCCGGACGAGGGAGCCTCGACATCATCCTCGTCATAGTCAATATCGTGCGCCATCGATTCCAGAAGCATGTTCTTGGTGATCATCCCCTGCAATACGCCGCGGTCATCAACTACCGCGAGCGGGTGACGGGTATTGAGCACAAGCGGAAACAGATCACCGATCGCCATGTCTGGATCGCAAGTCACCGGTTTGCGGACCCCCGTCCCGATCGTGATGGAGCCGCTTCCGCTCTGAGCCGCTCGATTGAGCGCATCAAACGACAGCACACCAGTCACCTTGTTGCTGCCATCAACGACAAAAGCGCTCCAGATCTTGCGTTCGCGCATGGAAGCAACGACCGTTTCGGCGCTCTCGCCTTCCTGCACCGTGAGCGGTTCCTCGCTCATGATCGAACGAGCAACCAGGAACCGTGCCGGGGAGGCTCCCTCGACAAAGCTGGCGACATAGTCATCAGCCGGGTTGGTGACCAGTTCGTCCGGTGTCGCGATCTGAATGATCTGACCGTCGCGCATGATGGCGATCCGGTCACCCAGCATCAATGCCTCATCGAGGTCATGAGTCACCAGGATAGTGGTCAGATGTTCCTCTGCCTGCAACCGGCCGAACTCCTGTTGCATCTGCCGCCGGACAATCGGGTCAAGCCCGCTGAACGGCTCGTCCATAAGCAGAATATCGGGATCATGCGACAACGCCCGGGCAAGCCCGACACGTTGCTGCATACCACCGGACAATGCGCTAGGCCGGTAGTTCTCCCAGCCAGTCAGACCGACGCGCTCGATCGCGCTCTGCGCCTTTTCGCGCCGTTCCTCCGCACCAATCCCACGCGTCTTCAAGCCGTACTCGGCGTTTTCAAGCACGGTCTTGTGCGGGAGCAGCCCGTAGTGCTGAAAGACCATGGCGACCTTGTTGCGCCGCACGTTGCGCATGCCGGCCTCGTTGAGTTTCGTCACATCTTCACCGTCGATGATGATTTCGCCGTCGGTAGGCTCGATCAGCCGGATCAACGTCCGGATCAACGTCGACTTTCCGCTCCCGGAAAGCCCCATAATGACGAAAAACTCACCGCGTTTGACGTCAAACGACGCCTCTCTGACACCGACGACGGCGCCGAGCTCTGATTGAATCTCGTCCTTTGCTGCGCCTTCGCGAATCTTCTGAAGGACCTGCTGTGTATTTCCTGTATCCCCAAAAAGCTTCGTTACCTTGCGGCATTCGAGGAGTATGCTGTTATCGTCTGCCATTCTCTCCACTCCCGTTCATGCGGGGATTTAATATCAGAAGGGGGCAAGCGTGGTTGCCCCCTTCTCTGGCGCGAGCGGTCGAACCTGTTCAGTCGCATCTCATCAACAGAGCCGAAACCCGGAGTGACGAGCGCGAGATAAGAACGATTCTCCGCAGCACGCCGTTCGTTCGATTACTCGAGCGCTGCCTCGATGTCTTCGATGACTTCTTCCGGCACCCATTCGTGCCACTTGTCGGGGTACTCCTGCAGGAACCACTCGGCTCCTCCATCAGGGTCCAGATCGTTCTCGGACATAGCGGCGAGAATCTCGCTCACTTCGTCCATCGTGAACTCGACCTGCTCCAGATGCGCGATAACGTCCGGCGCTGCCTGGTAGAACTCGTCGGTCACCCCGACGAACACCTCGACGGCCGGATATGCGCATGGGTTGTCGATCTCGGTTTCACCAGCCTCGATCGCGCCAAGGATGCTATCCCAGCACTCATCGGAGTACTCCGGCTCTTCGAGCATCGTCAGGTCGACCTGACCGAAGACCCAGGTCGGGCCCCAGTAGTAGCCGAGCCACGGTTCACCCTGGTCATAAGCCGTCACGATATCAGTGGCCAGTGCGGCGCCGGAACCAGGCAGGAAGCGATTGTAGGTCTCATCAAGCCCATAGGAGTTGAACTTGATTTCGTTTACCCGCTCGCACTCCCAGCCGGCGATGCAGTCCATGAACCGGCCCTTGGAGTCATCCTCAGGGTCTTCGAACAACTCCCAGTAGTCCGGCAGATCTTCGACAGACTGCAGATCGGGAGCCATCGGCTCAATGTCTCGCTCTTCGTCACCTTCGATCACGTAGGTCGGAACCCACCAGCCCTGGACGGTCTCATCGATACTGGTGCCAAGGTTGTGTACGTCACCCGCTTCGACCGCTTCATCCCAGCCCTCGAGCTGAGCCGCCCAGATCTCCATAGACACCTGCACGTCGTCCGAGAGCATGCCCTGGAACAGCGGGATCGTCTCACCCGGGACGCTGTTCGTCTCGTAACCGTAGCCCTCTTCCAGTATGAACTGGGAAATCCGGTTCAGCACGATCGCACTGTCCCAGCCGTAGTCGGCGAATACGATTTCGCCTTCCCACTCGGATTCACCCGGAGCAACGTCGGAATCAACGCCTTCGGACTCTTCGGAATCTTCATCTTCCGATGCGGCCTCGTCCTCTTCTTCGGTCATTTCTTCGTCAGCTGCTTCCTCGTCCTCAGATGCAGCGTCGTCGTCTTCTTCGGTCATTTCTTCGTCGTCGGCTGCTTCGTCCGTGTCGTCAGCTACTTCTTCGGTCTCGTCGGTATCACCGACATCGGCGTCTTCGTCGTCGCCACCGTCATCACATGCCGCCACAACAAGCGCGAACATGAGCACCGCTATTGGAATAAACCACCGTATTGAAACAGACCGAAACACGGCAATTCCTCTCTTTGAAAATCCAACGCCCTTTAGGCCTCCGGGGAACTTCATTTCTGAGACCGGCGGTATAGTCTGGTCACCGGTCGACGGTCATCCCGTTGACAGATCGCAAGAGTTGTTCCTGCGCTTATCCACGCATACAGGCACATATCCCTGCGCATTCTGTTCTCAAACAATAACCGGGGATTTGAAGCTCGCCTGGCAGGTACATCATAGGGCGTCTTCACGTTTATCGACTGCAACTGGCGTCATATGCCACTTGCAGTTGCTGCTCCACGCCAAAACGGAAGTCAGCATCTCCTCCTGATCCCACGTCCGCAGTTGACCACGCAGCATTTTTTATCGTGATCATAGTGCGGGGTAGAACGCGCATAGAATAACAAGTTGGTTGCCATTCGTCAAGCCTGAACCAATCGTGTGCGTGGCTGTACCCGCTCCGACTGGTGTACGGGCCTACAACGAGGTAGGCCCGTATGTTCGCAACTCTCATCGGAACAGACCGGTTAGAGCTCACTCTGAACGTTCTCGGCAACGTCGTCCGGAACCCACTCGGTCCACATGTCCTCGTACTCCTCAAGGAACCAGATCGCCGCTTCGTCTGGTCCGACTTCGTTATCGGACATATAGGAGAGCGCCGCGCTGATGTGGCTCTCGTTCGTGTTGAACTGCTCGAGGAACTCGACCACATCCGGCGCGCTGTCGGCGAAGTCCGCGTTGGCCGCGATCACGGCGTTTGTCACCGGCCAGGCGCAGGCTGCGTCGGTCTCCTCTTCGGTTTCGATCTCATTCACGATCGCGTCCCAGCACTCGTCAGTGTATTCGGGTTCTTCGAGCAGCGTGATGTCATACTGACCAGCAACCCAGGTCGGAGTCCACATGTACCCCAGCCACGGCTCGCCGCTCTGGTGGGCCGACGCCAGTGAGGTATTCAGCGCGGTGCCGGAGCCCGGCTGGAACCGATTGTAGTACTCGCCGAGACCGTAGTTCCGGAACTTGATCTCGTTGATCCGATCTGCCTCCCAGCCAGCGATCGCCGCGTAGAGGCGCCCCTTACCGGGATCTTCCGGGTCCTCGAACAATTCCCAGTAGTCGGGCAGGTCGTCAATAGACTCCAGGTCCGGGGCCATCGGCTCGATACCGCGTTCCTCGTCACCTTCGATCACGTAGGTCGGAACCCACCAGCCCTGCACCGTGTCATCGACACTGTTTCCAAGCTCGACTACTGAGCCCTCTTCCACAGCCGGCGCATACGGCGGGTTCTGGTCAACCCAGATTTCCATGGAGATGTCGATGTCACCGTCGATTTGTCCCTGAAACAGCGGGATTGTCTCACCAGGGGTCGCGCTAGTCTCATAGCCGTAACCCTCTTCGAGGATGAACTGGGAGATTCGGTTGAGCATGATCGCGCTGTCCCAGCCGTAGTCGGCAAAGACGATTTCGCGATCGCCGTGCCACTCTCCGGCTGCTTCCTCGTCAGAACCTTCGTCGGAGCTTTCGTCATCACTTTCTTCGGCGTCGTCAACTTCTTCGGTATCGTCGGACGAGGCGCCATTGTCGGCGTCGTCAGCCTCGTCGTCGTCACAGGCGGCGACGACAAGGGAGAACACCCCGATCAGGGCGAACAGAGTCAGATATCTTAGTATCGAGAAACGGTGCATGTAAGCGTTCCGTCCTTTCCTGAGCATCTACATTACTTCTAATTGTCGAGTGCGTCCTGCACGTTCTCTACGACGTCTTCCGGGACCCACTCGGTCCACATGTCTTCGTACTCGTCGAGGAACCAGAGCGCGGCTTCGTCAGCATCAACTTCGTTCTCCGCCATGTAGGAGAGCGTGGCGCTGATCTGTGGCTCACTGGTGTTGAACTCTTCGAGAAACGCGATGATATCGGGTGCTTCGTCCGCGAACGCCGAAGTGGATGCAATCACAGCCTCGGTGATCGGCCAGGCGCAGGATGTCTCCGGAGTTCGCTCTTCTTCAACAGCAGCCTGAACTTCTTCCCAGCACTCGTCCGTGTACTCAGGCTCCTCGATGAGCGTGAGATCGAGCTGTCCTGCGATCCAGGTCGGGGTCCACATGTAGCCCAACCATGGCTCACCCTGGTCATACGCGGTCTGCAGCGATGTATCGAGCGCCGCGTTCGACCCCGGCAGGAATCGGTTGTAGGTCTCATCCAGACCATAGTAGTCGAACTTGACCTCATTGATGCGCTCGGCTTCCCAGCCGGCGATTCCGTCGTAGAGACGACCCTTGGAGTCGTCTTCCGGATCCTGGAACACCTCCCAGTAGTCTGGCAGGTCGTCAACGGATTCCAGGTCCGGGGCCATCGGCTCAATACCGCGTTCCTCGTCACCCTCGATGACGTAGGTCGGAACCCACCAGCCCTGAACGGTGTCGTCGACGCTGTTCCCAAGCTCGACCACAGTGCCTTCGTCCAGCGCCGGCTGATATGGCGGCATCTGATCCACCCAGATTTCCATGGAGATGTCGATGTCACCATCGAGCTGTCCCTGGAAGAGTGGAATCGTCTCACCCGGCACAGTGTCCGTTTCGTATCCGTAGCCCTCTTCAACGATGAACTGCGAAATCCGGTTCAGCACTCGGGCGCTGTCCCAGTTGTAATCGGCAAAGACAATCTCACGATCGCCGTGCCACTGGCCGGCTGCTTCCTCGTCAGAACCTTCGTCGGAGCTTTCGTCGTCACTTTCTTCGGCGTCGTCAACTTCTTCGGTATCGTCGGATGAGGCGCCATTGTCGGCGTCGTCAGCCTCGTCGTCGTCACAGGCGGCGACGACAAGGGAGAACACCCCGATAAGGGCGAACACGGTCAGATATCTAAGTATCGAAAAACGGTGCATTTAAGCATCCCGTCCTTTCCTGAGAATGAACATTCTCCTAGTTATCGAGTGCGTCCTGCACTCGTTCGGCAACGTCTTCCGGGACCCACTGGGGCCAGAGTTCGTCATACTCGTCGAGGAACCAGAGCGCAGCTTCATTATGAGTAACTTCGTTCTCGGCCATATAGGCGAGCGATGCGCTTATGTGCGTCGCATCAGTGTTGAACTGATCGAGAAACTGCGCGATGTCTGGCGCTTCATCTACGAAGTCAGGTGATGCCACGATATCTGTCGACAACACCGGCCATTCGCACGCCATTTCCGTAGCACGCCCTTCGAGAGCGGCGTCCTGGATTTCGTCCCAGCACTCGTCCGAGTACTCGTTTGGCTCCTCGAGCAACGTGATATCGAGTTGGCCGGAGATCCATGTCGGTTCCCACATATAGCCCAGCCACGGCTCGCCTCGCTCGTATGCGGTTACAAGAGAGGTATCCAGCGCGGCGCCAGAACCAGGCAGGAACCGGTTGTAATGCTCATCGAGGCCGTAATAGTAGAACTTTACCTCCTGAACCCGCTCGCCTTCCCAGCCAGGAACGCCATCGTAGATGCGCCCCTTCTCGGAATCCTCTGGATCTTCAAAAACTTCCCAGTATTCTGGGAGGTCATCGATGTGGGCCAGATCCGGTGCCATCGGTTCGATGCCGCGCTCTTCGTCACCTTCGATGACATAGGTCGGAACGTACCAGCCCTGGACAACGTTATCCATGCTCTGGCCAAGTTGAACGACTTCGCCATCTTCCAATGCGGGGCCATATGGCGCTATCTGTTGCTCGCCAATCTCCATCGAGATGTCGATCTCATCGTCGATCTGTGCCTGGAAGAGTGGAATTGTCTCCCCCGGAACCGAATCTGTCTCGTAGCCATACCCTTCTTCAACAACGAACTGAGCAATCCGGGTCAGCAAGAGTGCGCTGTCCCAGTTATAGTCACCGAAGACAATTGGGCGATCGCCATGCCATTCGCCCT
>JBBDTL010000017.1:0-2032 GCA_040904465.1 Thermomicrobiaceae bacterium
GCAGATCATTGATTCGACCAGTGATTCTGAGACCCGAGCAAAAGCTGAGAACCTGATCGGCAAGGTAGCGATTGCCAATGCGCGAGTCGCTTACCAGCGGTTCCGGGAGCGATTTATCGACAACCCGGAGTTCCAGAAACTCCAGGAACAGGGTGCGCAGATTCAGCGACCGCTCTGGGCGAGCACGAGCACGAAGAATCCAGACTACCCGGACACGCTCTACATTGAAGCGTTGATCGGCCCGCACACGGTGGAAACAATGGCGCCCGCGTCGGTCGACGCGTTCCGGGATCATGGGACGGTCGAGGTTGCCATTGAAAACGATGCAGCAGGTGCAGAACGCATTGTTGCAGGGCTGGACGAGCTCGGGATCAACTATGCTGATGCCACCAGAGCATTGCAGGAAAAGGGAGTAGAGCTCTTCGCTGACTCCTACGACCAGCTTCTGGCCGGGTTGAGCGACAAGATGCAGCGTCTGACTGGACCCGAAGCCAACGTTTCTTACGGGAACATGGAACAAGTCGACTCACTCGCATCGGAGGCGCGGGGAAAACTCGAAAGCCAGCAGGCGGTGAAGAGACTGCTGGCTACTGACGCCTCACTCTGGAGTGACGATCCGGACATTCAGTCTTCGATTGCCAACCGGCTGGGTTGGATTCACTCCCACAAGCTGATGCAGAATAGAGTGGACGAATTCGAGAGGTTGCAGCGCGATATTCTCGACGCCGGCTTCACGCGCGCAGTGCTGCTCGGAATGGGTGGCAGTAGTCTGGCGCCGGAAGTGCTCCAGGGGAGCCTTGGCAACGTGGAGGGTTACCCGGAGCTGCTGGTTCTGGATACGACCAACCCGGAAACAATTGGCCGAACCCGGTCTATGCTGGATCTCTCAAGCACGCTCTTTATCGTGAGCTCGAAATCCGGCACCACGATCGAGACAGCCACACTCATGAGCTACTTCTGGCACGAGGCAGTCGCCGAGCTCGGCGTGGACAAAGCCGGGACGCACTTTATCGCGATTACCGATCCCGGTTCGGCACTGGAACAGCAAGCCGGAGAACTCGGCTTTCGGCACACGTTCCTTAACCCGGCAGACATCGGTGGACGTTACTCGGCGCTGTCATATTTCGGTCTGGTACCCGGAGCGATCATTGGTCTGAACATATCCGAGCTGCTCAGATACGTTCCACGGGATCATGCCGATCTCGAGCTTGGGCTAACGATTGGGTGCCTCTCGAAGTACGGGCGTGACAAGCTTACGTTCATCCTGCCCGATCGGCTCGCCGGCCTTGCCGACTGGCTGGAACAACTGATCGCCGAGAGTACCGGTAAAGACGGAATCGGCATTATCCCGATCAGCCGGGAGGCGTTCGCCAGCGCGGACATTTACGGATCAGACCGGGTATTCGTCGGCATGCAGCTAATGGACAACGTTGAGCGGTCGATCGATACGTTTATGACGGCAGTGGAATCGGCGGGGCACCCGGTCATCCGGATCAGCATCCCGAGCATCAGTTATCTGGGCGCCGAGTTCTATCGGTGGGAAGTGGCGACCGCGATCGCCGGGGCCGTGTTGCAGATCAACCCGTTCGATGAACCAAACGTGCAGGAAAGCAAGGACATTACCAGCGCGCTCCTGGATGAGTACGTGCAAACCGGCTCCCTTCCGGTCCCGAATGCGACGCAGGCCTCCGACGCGATATCCGTTGTTGGTGGCGATCCAGGCTCTCTTCATGATCCGTTTAAATGGTTCCTGAACCAGGTCCGCCTGGGTGACTACCTGGCGATCCTCGCCTTCAACGATACCCGACCGGAGATCAACGAGCGGCTTGCCGAGATTCGGCGGCTCCTGCGTGATCGGCTCGGCGTTGCCACGACGCTCGGACACGGACCGAGGTATTTGCACTCGATCGGCCAGCTCTACAAGGGTGGACCGTCGATGGGCGCGTTTATGCAGATCGTCACACTTCCGGAGCACTCGCTGGAGATACCTGACCGTGACTATCCGTTCGATGTACTGTTCGCGGCACAGGCC
>JBBDTL010000018.1:0-12188 GCA_040904465.1 Thermomicrobiaceae bacterium
CAGGTGTCCAGGCAGTGGTTGCAGAAATGTCACGAGCAGGACCCGGCTGCCGTATATCCTCTGTTCATGTGGAACTGTCTCTGGAAGAGTGGCGCTTCGATTCCACACGGCCACGCGCAGATCAGCCTTACCCGTGGCATGCACTATGGCAAGGTCGAGCGGCTCAGGCGGTCAGCGGTCGAGTATCGCAACGAGCATCAGGGAAACTATTTCGATGACCTCTTTGCCGTTCACGAGGCACTTGGACTGGGCCGGTGGTCCGGTAACGTCCGAGTAATGGCAAACCTCACACCTCTCAAGGAAAAAGAAATCGTTCTGGTAGCGAATCAGGTAGATGACGAGCTCTCGTCGGTGATCTATCGTGTGCTTCGCTGCCTGATCGAGGATCTGAACACTTCATCGTTCAATCTGGCGATCTGGGAGCCACCCATTGCCCCCACTGGAGAGAACTGGGAGGATGTGCCGGTGATGGTCCGGATCGTCGATCGTGGTGATCCGCTCAACCGCACATCAGACTTCGGAGCGATGGAGCTTTATGCTGCGAGCGTGGTCTCCAGCGATCCGTTCCGGGTTGCCGACACCCTTTGGCCGGCGATCGAGTAGCGGTCGCGCGATACAGTCAGGATGAATCGAAAATAGCGGATCGGGATGACTCACGATGAGTGACAGGCCAGGCCGCGTCGGCGTCGACATCGGTGGTACGTTCACCGATGTCCTTTTGTTTGACGCCGAGCAGCGGCAATTTACGATCGATAAGATCCTCACTACCCCTGATGCGCCCGCGAGTGCGGTCGGCGAAGGTGTCGAGGCCGTCTTGAATTCGGGCAAGCGTTCCGGTTCAGACGTTGCTCAGGTTATTCACGGAACGACCCTGGTCACGAATGCGTTGATCGAGCGACGTGGTTCTCCAAGCGCGCTCATTACAACGAGGGGCTTTCGTGATGCGGTCGAGATGGGCCGCGAACACCGCTACGATCTCTATGACATTTTCCTGGAGATGCCGAAGCCGCTCGTTCGCCGGCGTTGGCGACTTGAGCTCGACGAGCGCATGGCAGCGGATGGGACCGTGTTGAAATCGGTTGACCGCGACGAGGTCAAATCGCTTGTCGATGAGCTACGAGAAGGCGGGATTGAGGCGGTAGGCGTCGCGTTGCTGCACAGCTATCGCAATCCTGTGCACGAACGCGAAGTCGGGGAATTGTTGCGAGAGCTTGCCCCCGAATTAACCGTGACTCTGTCGTCCGACGTCGCCCCGGAGATTCGGGAGTATGAACGAGTCTCGACAACGCTCGCAAATGTCTATGTCCGCCCTCTAGTCGATCGTTATCTCGGTCAGCTTTCAGAGGTACTGCGCAATCAGGGCGTCGTCTCTGAGCTTCTGATCATGCTTTCGTCAGGGGGACTCTGCACGGTAGACACTGCCAGGGCCTACCCGGTGCGGCTGGTCGAATCCGGCCCAGCCGCGGGAGCGCTCGCCGCGGCGAGGTACGGCCAGGAGCTCGATCTTCAGAATCTGCTGTCGTTCGATATGGGCGGGACAACGGCCAAGGCGTGCCTGATCGAGAATGGCGCTCCGACGATTTCGACCGAGTTCGAAGTTAGCCGGGTGTACCGCTTCAAGAAGGGTAGCGGTCTGCCGGTCAAGGTTCCCGTGATCGAAATGATCGAGATCGGGGCCGGAGGCGGAAGTATTGCCTCGATCGACAGCCTGGGTCTTCTCAAAATTGGCCCTCAGAGCGCCGGATCCGATCCGGGCCCCGTCTGCTACGGGCGAGGCGGCGAGTTGCCGACAGTGACAGACGCCGACCTGGTTCTGGGTTATCTGGATCCCGAATTTTTTCTCGGCGGCGAAATGGCACTGAACCTCGAGGGCGCCCGCTCAGCGATTGCGAAACATGTCGCGGAGCCATTAGGGCTTGATGTGATGCAGGCGGCCTGGGGCATGCACCAGGTTGTCAACGAGAATATGGCCAACGCCGCCCGAGTCCACGCCGTCGAGCAGGGGAAGGACCCTCGGCGGTATCCGGTGTTCGCTTTTGGTGGGGCCGGACCGGTGCATGCCTGGAGTGTCGGGCGCGTACTCGGCGCACCTGAGGTCATCGTTCCCCTCGGGGCTGGGGTGCTTTCGACGGTCGGATTTCTCTCTGCTCCACTGGCATTCGATTTTGTCCGAAGCCTCAACGGCCTGCTTGATCGGATGGACTGGGAAGAGCTCAATCGTCTGTTCGCCGAGATGGAAGCCGAGGGGAATCGCGTTCTGGCCAATGCGGGTGTTGCTACTTCGGAGATGCGGTTTCGTCGGCTCGCCGAGTTACGGTACGCCGGTCAGGGACACGAGATCACCATCGAACTCGGTGGAGACAGATTCTCGTCGGAGTCGGTCTCAGATATCACCGCGCGGTTCGAGGCTGAGTACGCCAGGCTCTACCAGCGGGCTGCGCCGGGTAATCCCATCGAAGCGGTTAACTGGCGGCTGCTTGTCTCCGGGCCATCACCGCAGCTCCCGCTCGAGCTCCTTTCTGGAGGGAACACGAATTTCACCCTCGCAGACGCGGTCAAGGTAGAGCGTGCGATATATCTTCCGGAGAGCGGCGATGTTGCCCGCGTTCCGGTCTACGACCGCTATCGCTTGGTTGAGGGAACTGAGTTCCGAGGGCCAGCGATCGTTGAGGAGCGCGAATCGACTGCGGTGATAAACACGGACGCGCTTGTGAGAGTGGATGAGCTCCGCAACCTGAGGATTTCCAGGCTGTAGCTTCGCCAGCACATAGTTCCAGAAATGCGACATTCTTCGTATGGTGGCGCGACGTACTCACTGATACCGTTTTTCAAGGCACTGAGCCGTCGAGGATCGGTACGGCCGCCGCCCATTTGCGTCCGCTCAAATATTTGAGTTCAAGAGGGTCCGGCGATGGAAGTTCGCAACTTGGAACAGCGCACCAGTGATGTGCTGTCGATGCTCCGGCAGGAAGTGGATGCCTGGGTAGCGTCGGCCAGCGAGGATGGTGATGCTTACCTCGTTCCCCTTTCGTTTGCCTGGACTGGCGAGCAGATCATTATGGCGACGCCGGTTGACAGTATCACGTCCAGAAACCTGAAACGTGCGGGAAGGGCCCGGATCGCCATAGGCCCGACGCGCGATGTGGTGATCGTGGAGGGCTCAGTAGACCATAAAACTCCGCCGGGTGAATGTGAGCTGTGGGACATTCACAGCGCGGCTACCGGTTTCGACGCTCGGAGTGCACGGTCGCCGTTTGCCTTGCTGGTCCTGGCTCCGGAATTGATCCAGGCATGGCGGAATCCTGCTGAACTGACCGGACGGGATGTCATGCGACGAGGACGCTGGCTTGCTCAACAAGATTGAACGGTTCCCAGGAGTCTGTTCCAGGCGTCGCGATTTTCTGT
This sequence comes from Thermomicrobiaceae bacterium, assembly GCA_040904465.1. Classification (GTDB taxonomy): domain Bacteria; phylum Chloroflexota; class Chloroflexia; order Thermomicrobiales; family Thermomicrobiaceae; genus SLMJ01. The sequence continues at coordinate 3,406 of JBBDTL010000018.1, forward strand.
CCTTACGGACAGGTACATGTACGGGCGATTAGCATATAATCAGAACAGATGATCTTATCCCGGCAGTCGCCCGGATTCGCCGATTTCATTCGCTCAATCCACCACCTCATGCCACTGTCCCCCGCAGTGGCATCCCACCTCAGAGGGTCTGTTGAATCACAAGGATTCGGCGGACCCTTTTTCCTTTTCGGAGTTGTCTCATCCTGACGTTACTCGTAGCATGTATTCGACCGTCGGCTATGCAGACAGACAACTCGAACGGGAAGTGAACCTTATGAACACCCAGATGCTTGATCCGATCACACTGGAGATTCTCTGGAACCGGTTGATCGCGGTTGTCAACGAACAGGCAGCTGCGCTGATGCGGACGTCGTTCACGACGATTGTTCGTGAATCGGGGGATCTCTCCGCGGGAGTTTTCGATACCCGGGGCAACATGATTGCTCAGGCCGTCACCGGAACGCCGGGGCATATCAACGCGATGGCGACGTGCATCCATCACTTTATGGCTGTATACCCAGCCGAAGAGCTCGTCGCCGGGGATGTGCTGATAACGAATGATCCTCAGAAGACATCGGGCCATTTGCACGATTTCACGGTCATCACACCGATATTTCAGGATGACCGACTGGTTGGGTTCTTCGGAAACACCTGCCATGCGCTGGACATTGGAGGACGGGGAATGGGCACCGACGCGCGCTCCGTCTATGAGGAAGGCCTGTTCGTCCCGATCACGAAGCTTTACAGCGCTGGACAGGAAAACAGCGAACTCTTCAAGCTGATTGCGGCGAATAGCCGAGCGCCTGAACCAGTAATCGGGGATATCCGTGCTCAGGTCGTCGCGAACGATGTTGGCGGACAGTTTCTGCTGCAATTCATGGAGGAGTTCGGGCTGCAGTCGGTAGATCCGCTTGCCGACGAGATTATCGAGCGATCGGAGCGGGCAATGCGGGAGGCTATCGCCCGGTTGCCCGACGGTGAGTATTCGAACGCAGTCTTCTCAGATGGCTACGAGTCTCCGGTGGAGCTCAAGGTCACGCTCAGGAAGCAGGGCGATGAGATACTGGTCGACTGGGCGGGCAGTAGCCCGGAAAGCGCCTACGGGATCAATGTGGTGCTGAACTATACCCACGCCTATACAACCTATGCCCTGAAATGTGCGCTGGCGCCTGAAGTGCCGAACAACGAAGGTAGTTTTCGACCGGTGAAGGTAACCGCTCCGGAAGGTTGTATTCTGAACGCTCAGCATCCTGCGCCGGTTTGTGGCCGGCACATTCTGGGGCATTTTCTTCCTGGAGCGATATTCGGTGCGCTTGCCGAGGCGCTTCCCCAACGGGTGCTGGCTGAAGGCGCCGCGAATATCTGGAGCACTCAGCTTTCAGGAAGGCGCGATGACGGCTCTGTCTGGACCTACGTCTGGTTTTCGACGGGCGGCACGGGCGCGCGGCCAACCAAGGACGGGATCAGCGCCACGGCTTTCCCGAGTGGTATCTCTGGCGTGCCAGCCGAGGTGATCGAGTCACTGGCCCCGATCCATATCTACCGACGCGAGTACCGACGAGACTCGGGAGGCCCCGGAAAGTATCGCGGAGGCCTCGGGCAGACGATGGAGATCGGGGTGACCACCGGGCAGCCGTATACTTTCTCTTCGCTGTTCGACCGGACCCATTATCCGGCAGCCGGTTACGGTGGTGGAGAGTCGGGTGCACTGGCGCATATCGAGCTGAATGACGGAACGATTATCGATTCGAAAGGCGCGCGGGAGTTCGGACCGGACACCCGCGTCTCTCTGGGTCTGCCTGGCGGAGGGGGATTCTATGCTCCTGAAACACGCGATACACGGCTGGTCGCCGACGATGTGTTCGACGGGCTCGTCAGTATTGAGCAGGCAGCCGAGCGCTACGGAGTTGTGATCGACCCTGAAACCCTGGACGTCGACGAGAAATCGTCGGCAGATCTGCGAGCACGGTGATATTGCATTGAACCTGACGTGATTTGCAATGGAGGATCTGACGATCCGGGTAGTGGCGATCATTGTCGCCCGTCAGGTCACGGTCGTTCGAGGGTTGGTTGCGACAGGTGCTGCACAAGGTGGACGCGACTGTTTGGAATCAAGTATTATCCCCGGAACACGAGGAAGTGGACCCTGCAGACGAAATCGGTAAGGTAACAGCACGGTGTGGAGTGCTGGAACTGTGGCGTTGAGACGACGCCGGTCTAGAACTGCCAGGAGGTCCACGGGAATCGTGGTGGAGGTTTCGGTGGTGGTGTGGTGTGCAGATTGGGACACACCAGGTAAACCTGGGAAGCAGGCCCAATGAGTAGATATCTCGTACGACGACTGCTGGTGGCGATCCCGACGTTGGTCGCGATCAGTCTTGTCATCTTTACTATTCTCGCGCTTGCCCCCGGAGATCCGCTCTCTGACCTTGCGTTGAACCCGGCAGTTCCGCCGGAGGTTCAGCAGCGGTTGCGGGAGAGTATGGGGCTTGAGGATCCAGTGCCGGTACGCTACGCGCGCTGGGCGACGTCCCTGGCACAGGGTGACTTTGGTTACTCATTTCAGACTCGCTCCCCGGTGAGTGATCTGTTAGTGCAAAGGTTGCCGATCACGCTTGCGGTGCTCGGGTCGGCGTACGTGCTGGCGATTCTGATCGCCATTCCGGTCGGGGTTATTTCTTCGGTCAAGCAGTACTCGATCTTCGACAACGTCGCAACGACGACTGCGTTCATCGGATTTTCGTTACCGACATTCTTTACCGGTTTGCTGTTCATTATGTTGTTCAGCGTCAAGTTCGGGGACTGGGGCTTACCGACGTTACCCTCTGTCTACCGTAGCACCGTGGATGGCGAAGGATTGGCAGGCGTCTGGGATCGTCTACAGATGATGATCATGCCGATCACCGTTCTTGGCCTGTTTCAAGCCGCGATACTCACTCGCTATACCCGGGCTGCCATGCTGGAAACGATCCACATGGATTATGTGCGAACGGCCCGCGCGAAGGGCCTTAGCAGCCGGGTCGTGGTTTTCCGGCATGCGCTCCGCAATGCGCTGATCCCGGTGATTACGATTATCGCGCTGGGGATCCCGACGATCTTCACAGGCGCAGTGGTTACGGAGCAGATTTTCCGGATTCCGGGAATTGGCGCGCTTTTGATCACGTCGATTCAGAATAATGACACTCCGGTGGTAATGGCGATTACCTTCATATTCTCGATTCTGGTAGTGGTATTCAACCTGGTCGCGGACATCCTGTACGGCGTTCTCGATCCGCGAATCAAGTACGAATAGCCTGCTGGATACCAATAATGAGGGAGGAACTTGAGAATGTCTGAAGCCAGCGCCGCCGGCACCGGCGAGAATCTTGCACAACTCGGGACGCTTCGTTCGCAAAAGGCGCGATCGCTCTGGAGCGATGCGTTTCGCCAGTTCCGTCATCACAAACTGGCGATGGGTGGAGCGATCCTCCTGCTGTTCTTCATCCTGATGGTGATATTCGGCCCCGTTCTGTACAGCGGCGAAGTTCGTGGAATCGACTTCGGCGTCGGGTACGAGAACCCGTCGCTCGAATACCCCATGGGGACGACACATGAAGGACACGATATCTTTGCCCGCGTCATGTGGGGTGGCAGGATCTCACTCGCAGTCGGGGTTGCCGCCATGGCGGTTGCCATCGCGATCGGCACGACCATCGGGGCGATCTCCGGATACTTCGGCGGATTCGTAGACTCTGCGTTGATGCGGTTTACTGACCTGTTCATCTCGTTGCCGGTCCTGCCGCTGCTGCTGCTGATCATCTACCTGTTCAGGGACACGATGAGAAATACATTCGGAATCCTGCTCGGGAACTTCATCCTCATCGTGGTGGTTATCGGCGCGTTGGCCTGGATGCCCGTCGCCCGGCTGGTACGGGCGTCGTTCCTTTCATTGAAAGAGAAGGAGTACGTCGAGGCGGCGCACTGCATCGGCGCAAAGACGAGCTCGGTCATGCTCCGGCATATTATGCCCAACGTGATGAGCCCGATTATCGTCGCCGCGACGCTCGCAGTTGCACAGGCGATTATCACCGAGTCGACGTTGTCATTCCTTGGCCTTGGATTCCCGCCAGATGTGCCCACCTGGGGCCGGATGCTCAATGATGCGAGCGACTACGTCGCGATCCATCCTGTGATGGTGATCTTCCCGGGTCTTGCGATCTTCCTGACGGTATTGAGTATCAATTTTGTCGGGGATGGTTTGCGAGACGCCCTGGATCCGCACCGGACAGTCTAGCAATCAACTCGAGTTCTCTGAAGGGAACTCCGACGACGAACTGTCATAGCCGGGCCGCTCGCGGCCCGGCTATTGTCATGTTCCGAACCGGTGCAGTCGCTGCTATACTGATCCGGCGACAACGTGCGTTTTTTCTGGAGCTACTTCGGGGGATTTCCATTGGCGCTTATCACGCTTACCTGTGTCGAATGCTCGCTCGAGTATGATGCCGATGCGAATCGAACGCGCTGCGATTGCGGAGGGCTTCTCGATGTCTCGCTGGGTGAGCCTGCGAGCGTGGATCGCGCGTTGTTCGACCAGCGTATGATGTCCTGGGCCGCGCCCGATTCGAGCGGAGTCTGGCGCTACCGTGAATGGCTTCCCCCTTTCGAAGCATCCCACATCGTATCCAAACCTGAAGGAAACACGAATCTGTACGACGTGCCTGAGCTCGCCCGATGGGCCGGCGTCGATCAGCTCTGGTTGAAGCACGAAGGTGAGAATCCGACCGGTTCATTCAAGGACCGGGGGATGACTGTCGCCACCTCGCATGCGATGAGAACCCGGGCAACGATGGTTGCTTGCGCGTCGACCGGGAATACTTCTGCCTCGGTGGCGGCATACGCTGCCGCGGCGAGTGTTCCAGCGATCGTGTTCGTTCCCGATGGGAAGATTTCAGCCGCGAAGCTCGGTCAGACTGTCGCCTATGGCGCGAAGATTATTCAAATCCGCGGGGATTTTGATGCGGCGATGACGCTGGTTCAACAGGCGAGCAGCGAGCTCGGAATCTACCTGCTCAACTCGATCAATCCGTATCGCCTGGAAGGTCAGAAGTCTATCCTGTTCGAGATGTTACATCAGCTCGGCTGGGAAGCTCCGGACTGGGTGATCTTGCCAGGGGGAAATCTGGGCAATTCCAGCGCACTGGGGAAAGCGTTTGCTGAACTCAAACAGACCGGTGTACTGGGCCGGCTCCCACGAATGGGTGTCATCCAGGCGGAGGGCGCATCGCCATTCTATGAAGCGTTCCGGTCCTCGTTTCGCGCGTTTGAGCCGATGGAAGCACATACGGTCGCCTCGGCCATTCAGATCGGGAACCCCGTGAGCTACACAAAGGCGAAACGAGCTATCGAGCTCACGGACGGCGTGGTCGAGATCGTCACAGACGATGAGATTCTCGACGCAAAAGCCAGGATCGACCAGGCAGGGATCGGTTGCGAACCTGCTTCGGCGGCGACTCTTGCGGGGTTGCGAAAGCTGGTTCAGACCGGTGTCGTCTCGACAGGAGATCGAGTTGCCGGAGTGCTGACGGGCCATCTTATGAAGGATGCGGAAGTGGTCATGGAGTATCACCTCGGTGCCGGCTCTGACCAGCGTCCCCTTGCGAACAAGCCGGTGGTGATCGAACCGACCATCGACGCGCTGCGAGGTGTGCTGACTCATGAGCTTTAGTGTGGTTGTGCCCGCCTCCAGTGCCAATCTCGGCCCCGGATTCGATTCGATGGCACTCGCCGTCTCCAGGTACATGACCGTAAGCGTTGTCGAGGGTGCCGGGAATTCACGGAATGCCCAGCAATCTGAACTGACCGACGGCCGGGATATGGTGTTGTATGCGATGCAGTACCTTGCGGAATCAGTCGACCGGGAGTTGCCACGTGTCTGTGTCGAGAGTACCAGTGACATACCGGTTGCTCGCGGCATGGGGAGTTCTGCGGCGGCACTTGTCGCAGGAATGCTGGCCGGGAACAGACTGTTGGGGGAACCGCTCGGACCGACTGAGCTGCTGAAGCTTGCTTCACACATCGAAGGACATGCCGACAACCTCGCGGCAGCGCTCTATGGCGGAGCCGTGTTGGCCGTCCCCGTTGAATCCGGCCATATTACCGTTCAACTCGATATCAATATCGATCTCCGGGTAGTCGTCCTCATTCCGAAGCGGATCGGATTTACGACTGACGCGCGAGCTGTGGTACCAGACAGGGTCGACCGCACCGACGCGGTGTTCAACGCGTCGCGCTGTGCGCTGTTTGTGCACGCGCTGGCGAGCGGGAAACCCGCGCTATTAACCGAGGCGATGAAGGACCGCTGGCATCAGCCGTACCGGGCTGCGCTCTATTCCTATCTCGACGGCGTGATCGATGGGGCAATTCGAGCCGGGGCATGCGGTGCGAGCCTGAGTGGTTCGGGGCCGACAATACTTGCCCTGGTTACTCCAGAGATGGCCGATTCGGTGGCGTCGGCCATGACTCAGGCAGCGAGTGTCCATGAACTGGATTGTGCAACCCAGATTCTCTCGATCGATAAGCTGGGCGCCCGGTTCTTCGACGCCTGACGCATCATTCGATGCTAGTTGGGATCGACTTCATCCGGGCTGATCCACCATTCTTCTACGTTCCACCAGAGCCCGGACACCGGGCCAGGCGCCAGTCCGTGAACATAAGAGCGCCGCACGTCGATTTCGATGTGGTTGTAAATGAGGATCACCGGGACATCGGCCATGAACTGTGCCTGGATTTCATCAAGTAGTTCAGCGCGTTCATCCGGATCGTGCGTATTGGCCTGCTCGCGGAGCAGGCGGTTGACCTCTTCACTGGCGTAGCCCATCAGGTTTGCACCTTCCGGGTAATCAGAGGAAGGGATAAACGCCTCGCCTACAAGTTCGATGAACTTGTCCAGTGCCGCGCGATTTTCCCAGGGTATATCCACGATATCGAACTGGCTCTCACCGAGTATGCCGTTCTGCTCCTCGGTGCCGTACAGGCGCTCTGGCTCATAGTTGACGGCTTCCACCTGAGCTCCGAGCTCAGTCATGTCTTCGATGAATGCCGACTGAACGCGTTGGCGGAGCACCGCGTCGGGATCATCTCCTGCTGTTGTGGTAACGGTGAAGCTGAGAGGAACCCCGTTGCGATAGCGAATGCCGTCCTCGTTTATTTGCCAGCCAGCCTCGTCCAGCAATTCGGCAGCCCGCTCAGGATCATAAGGAATAGGCTCGAGATTTTCGTTTTCCCAGAGTGTGTTGCTCAGCAACGTTCCCGGGACCTCGGACTGATCCAGCGTGAGTTGCTCCACGATGCTCCAGCGATCGAACCCCATCGTAATCGCTCGCCGGACATCGACATCGTGAAAAATCGGATGCTCGCGTGAGAGATTTTCGGGATCTCGAAGGTTGAAGGCATACGTCTTCACTGCACCAGCCTTCGGTGTTACCAGCGACTCAGTCTCATCGGAGTCGATCGCGTCCAGCAGAGCGCTTTCAGGAAGACTGACGGCCAGATCGATATCACCAGTCGTCACCTGCGTAATGGCGTCCCGAGGCGTATCGGTAAATCGGAACACGATCCGATCAAGCAGCGGCTGATCTCCCCAGTAGTTCTCGTTTCGCCCTACCGTAAGTTGCTCGCCGGGTTCCCACTCCACAACCTGGAACGGCCCGGCGCCGACGTGTCCAACGGCGCCGTATTCGTGCGACGCGCGCTCTTCGACCGGGATCTCCTCCAGGAGATGTCTCGGCAGGAGAAACCCGCCGTCGTCGCTGCTACCACCGGCCAGAACGCGGTTGATGAACGCGGCGGACGGCTGTCGCAGCCGGATGACGGCGGAGAGGTTATCGCTGCTGACGGTCACATCCTCGATCATGCTCCAGCCGCGCAAATCGACGGCGGGATAGTCCGATGCGGTCAGCGTTTCCCAGGTAAAGGCAAAATCCCGAGCGTCCAGTGGCTCCCCATCTGACCAGGTAACATCCGGCACAAAACGGATTGTGTAGGTCAGACCATCCTCGGAGATGCCGCCGTTTTCCACCGTGGGAACTTCTCGGAGCAAGCGAGGTTCATACTCATCATCGGCGTTGATCTGGATCATTCGGGCGTCGACGGTGCTCAGAATCCAGCGGGTGCTGGCTCTGCTGCTCAGGCTGAAATTGAGCGAATCTGGTTCCTCAGGAATCGCGACGATGAGAGACCCGCCTTCTTCAGGATTCTCACCTTCTGTCGCGGTGGAATCAGGTTCCGGATCTGTGCCATTTTCCGAATCGAGTGGGGTACTCACTACATCGCAGGCGGTAATCATGAGAAGGATCAAGCTCATGCATAGCATAATCCCCCAGCGGCGTAGCGTTGAGCGTGGCAGGATGTTCACAGGTAGAATCATTACTCCCGGACTGAGCTGTCGGGCGCTCGACATGGAGAGAGAAAATCGTATCCAGCAAATTATACGGCCCTTTTCGAATGCCCGTCAATTAAGTGTGTGGTCGTGCAGTTGGCCTTGTCGCCCCTGAGGTTACGACTGAATTCGTCACCTTATAAAGAACCGAAGGCGCGCACCAGCCGGAACCGGCACGGGACGGCTTCACGTGGACATCATTCCTCTGTGCGCTCGTCACCGCCGCGTACAGGCGTGAGTATCATCACTGGTATCGTCCGATCCTTGGCGTACTGCTGGTACCGGGGATATCCGACGTACAGTTTTTCGCCCTCGCGCAGGTAGTATTCCCGCTCGTCTGCTTCAGCCTCTCGCGCACGGTATCGTT
>JBBDTL010000019.1:0-11633 GCA_040904465.1 Thermomicrobiaceae bacterium
GGTACTGAGCACGGGGTTTGCCGCGTTACTGTTGATCGACCCGGCCGGCTTTCCACCCGCGTTTACGATGGGTGATTTGTATCCGGTAGTTGTAGTCGGAACGATTCTACTGGTCATGTACGGGATCGTTCTAACTCTGGTGCGGGGCCACAGCCCGGGCCGTGGCCTCCGCTATGCCTGGACCATTCAATGCATGCTGGCGACCTGGATGACGCTATGGCTCGTCGCGGCACACGCTGGGCTCTAGTTTCTCTCTCGTTCTGGACCCGACTCGTCCTGTCACTGCTCCATCTTTTTAATATTCGCTTTACATCGAGTACACAGTATCTGCGGGTGGAACGGCGCTTGCGTCCCTCCATGGCGACGCCGGGGATCTGACGAGGTCAGGTTCGCCGGGATTGGACAATATTATGGGTATCTAAGGAGATTTACTTCGTGATCTTTTTCACGGTATTTCTGTTTACATTTTTGTCAGCCGATTACATGATCACAGGTACAGTGACGACTACGTGGATAGGCATCGCAATCCTGGTTGGATCGGTCGCTGCGGGTGTCCGCGCGATTGTCGCGCTCGCGGTGGACGCGCTTTGGTCAGGCAGTAGGTTAAAGAAGGCGGTTGAGCAACGAACCTGAGCGCAGTTTCCGAGCTGATGGAAGGAGCCTGTGAGCAGACGCTCTGGTACAAAGGCTTAAGCGGGCGTGCCTGTGCTTCTGTAGGCGGATTGAGCCTTTCGGCTTGCGTCATCGTGTGCTACGTTATCGACACGCGAATGCGCAGTCAGAGTCAGCCCTGACAGGCTGGCGGGTAGCCGAAAGGTGATGAACGTGACTGCCTCCCATCATGTTTCCGTCGATGCGTTTATGCGACTCGCGGATCAGGCTGATCGCGGGCACAATCGCTGGCACGAGGCGATCCCAGCGCTGACCGAGGTCGAACCCGGTGACACTGTGAGTATCGAAACGCTCGACGCGATAGACGGCCAGCTCACCTCGGATTCAACCAGCGCCGACGTTGCGCACGTTGATCTCAGCCGGGTCCATCCATTAACTGGTCCAGTAGCGATAAAAGGAGCCGAGCCGGGCGATCTCCTGGAGATCAAGCTGCTCGGGATCGAAGCTGATCCCTGGGAGAACTGGGGCTTTACCGCGGAAGTACCCGGATTTGGCTTTCTACGGGATCTCTTTCCTGATCCGTATCTTGTGCACTGGCATCTTTTCGAGGACTACTATGCGGAGTCTCCACAGATTCCGGGAGTACGCATTCCATATAGCCCCTTCCCGGGAATTGTCGGTCTCGCTCCATCAGAGCAACTCCGGGTTTCGACGACGCATCGAGAACAGGAATTGATCGACAGGGGAGGTATGTGTCTGCCCCCAGAGCCGTCCGGCGCTGTCCCTTCAGGCGTCGTCGCTTCCGAAGGTCTGCGAACGATTCCGCCCCGCGAGACAGGCGGGAATATCGACATTAAGCAGCTCACCCCGGGCTCGAGTCTTTTCCTGCCCGTGTATACGCCTGGCGGTCTGGTTTCGGTCGGTGATGTTCATTACGCGCAAGGGGACTGCGAAGCGTGCGGTACAGCGATCGAAATGCGTTCTGTACTTCACATGCGGTTCCATCTGCACAAGGGTGAGGCGGAGCGCAAAAACATCCGGTTCCCACAGTTCTCACACTCGGACTATTTCACGGGAACCGAGATGGCAGTTCCGCGACGATTCTACGCGACGACCGGGATGCCTGTACATCCGGATGGACGAAACGAGGCGGAGGATCTCAGTCTCGCGGCGAGAAACGCGCTGATAAGCATGATCGACCATCTGGAATGGCGTGGTTTTGATCGTCAGCAGGCCTATGCGATCTGCAGCGTCGCGGTGGACCTGAAAGTGAGCCAGGTAGTCGACGCCCCGAACTTCATCGTCTCGGCGATCCTGCCACTGGATATCTTCATATAGCATTCCGGATGCGGGACCAGCGGCTTGTGAACGGTCAGTCGCTTGTCTGGCTGGCCTGCGAGGGAGCCTTTCCAACGACGCCAGAGACCATTGTCAGCAATTCTTCAAGGTCGAATGGCTTCTCAATGGACTGGGCATTCTGCTGCCTGAGGCGCTCATTCTTTTCTCTGAGTTGCAGGGCGTCCGCCGAGCAGACGATGACCGGGATGTCCCGGGTTTCCGGGTCGAGCCGCATCATATCGAGGACGTGCCACCCTGCTTCGGGGTCACCCATTCGGATGTCCAGGACGACTAGGTCGGGAGCAGCCTCTTTGACCTTCTCGTATGCGGTTGAACCGACGACGTGAATGAAGCAGTCGTAGCCTTCATCAGTCAGTAGCTGGTTCATGAGATCGAGAAATGCAGTGTCGTCGTTTACCACGGCTATTACTGGTGTAGACGTTGACAAGTAGCCCCCTTGAAAAACAGCACGCGGAGCGAATGCACACGTGCAAGCATACAAGCCTCATTGACTGTGCAACAGGTGATCAGCGAGCAGGCTGATTCAGCCGACTGACGTCCGCGGTGAACCGGCGTGAATGATCGTGGGTTGGCACATGGATTGCGCCCTGCTTTCCGCACGTGACGTACCGCATGGTGAGCTTGCGACAAAGCAGGAAGACTGTGCATCTTTCCAGACAGCGACGACGAATCATGACATCAGGAATATTGTTCGGGCTGGGCCTGGGCGGATTCTTCGATGGAATCATCCTTCACCAGGTTCTCCGGTGGCACCATATGGTCAGTAGCACCGAAACCTACTCGCCGGCGTCACTTGCCAATCTTGAGATTAACGTCCTAGCAGATGGATTGTTCCACATTGCCACCTACGTATTCGTTCTCGCCGGTCTGGTTGTGCTCTGGCGAGTTCTTGACCACCGTCCGATGCCGTGGACCACGAAGGGATTTATCGGTCTGGTGATATTGGGTTTCGGATTATTCAATGTCGTTGAGGGGTTCATCAACCACCAGCTGCTTGGTATCCACCATGTGAATGAGACTGTTCCGGAATCGTATTGGATCTACTGGGACGCGGGATTTCTGATCTGGGGGGCGCTTATGATCGCACTCGGGTGGTGGCTCTGGCGTTCGGGTTGGGCGTCCGCCTCGCACAGATACGAGTTAGATGTTCGTATGGCCGAAAAGTGAATCGAGGAGTCGAACTCGTGACCTCACGCAAGCGCACAATACTGCTGAGCAGGGCATTCAACGGGCTCCCACACCCGACTAACCAGATTGCCTGATAACTGACCCTGGTGGGTATGAAGGGGCGGAAGGGGAGGGATTCGAACCCTCGAGGGCTATTAACCCTACGCGATTTCCAATCGCGCGCACTAGGCCAGACTATGCGACCCTTCCAGATTATTATCACCGTTATCGGTGGCGGAGAGGGTGGGATTCGAACCCACGAGGGCTATTAACCCTACCGCTTTTCGAGAGCGGCACCTTAAACCACTCGGACACCTCTCCGCGTGGAATTCTGGCAGTGTGCAAAAGAAAATGCAAGGTGAGTGATACACCTTGCATTCGCTACGCAGTACGCCCGGCAGGACTTGAACCTGCGACCTCTTGGTCCGCAACCAAGCGCTCTATCCGCTGAGCTACGGGCGCATTTACATGGCCGACGACCTTGTCATCGGTAACGAAAACGATACCACATGGTTCCGGGAGCATCAACGGAGGCGTTGCCGTCTGAGTGCACGCTGGGGACCGACTATCGATGCGCGTCGTGGTTCCATTCCGGGGGTCTGCTGATGTACTCTTAGTCAGACAAGTGAACCGCCGCGCAAGATGCTGGAGGCAACGTCCATGGGGCGACTTCCCCTTGTCAGTCCGTGCAACGAGATTGTGTCCACGAAGGGAACTCCGTAGCTAATGAGCACTCGCACTCCACGACAAACACCCAGATCGAAGAGCAAAGAGCAAAGCTGGCTTAACAGCCGCGTCCTGTGGATTGTCGGAGCGATTCTGGGTGTTATTATCCTTGCGCCGATCGTAATGGGGCTGCTCGACGGAGGAGATGGTACTCCGGAAGCGTTGGCTGGAGTCGTTGAAGAATTCCCCGATGATGGGCAAGACCATGTCGAAGAAGGCACCGATGTCGACTATGAAACCGACCCGCCAACCTCGGGACCACACTATCCCAGATGGGCACCGCCGGATATCTACCGCCAGGTCGTGGAAGATGAGTTGCTCGTCCATAATCTGGAACATGGCCACATTGTGATCTACTACAGCCCTGAACAGCTGTCAGACGAAGCGGTTACCAAGATTACTGAGTTAACGAACGAATACGATGGAGACTGGGATGCCGTTCTGGCCGTTCCGCGACCCGATATGGAGAACGAGCTGACGCTCACGGCCTGGACCTACATGATGGAACTCGATGAGTACGACGAAGAGTTGATCGACGAGTTCGTCGACGCATACCGTGGCAAGGGTCCCGAGAACCCGGTCAGGTAGCACCGCGTCAAGGCTGTATGGAGAAAACACGTGACTCTGGCTTCCCGGCTTTCGGGCCGCATGTACTATGGCTGGGTCGTAGTCGGAGTTACGGCGCTGACGGTGCTCGTGGCGGCGGGAGTTCGAGCAGCTCCCGCGGTGCTCATTCACCCGCTGGAGGAAGATTTCGGGTGGGCACGAGCTTCGATCTCGCTCACTGCCTCGATTGGCCTTTTTCTCTACGGTATCTCCAGCCCGATTTCCGGCGCGATTATCGACCGCTACGGTCCACGCTGGTTGATGCTCGGTGGGATCAGTCTTGTCGGCGCGAGCACGATTCTCAGCGCGACAGTGACCGAGCTCTGGCAGCTTCATCTTCTCTGGGGCTTCTTCAGCGGGATCGGAACCGGACTGGCCGCAGCAGTTCTCGCCGCAACGGTCGCGACCCGGTGGTTCGTCAAGCGCCGGGGTTTCGTCGTCGGATTGCTCGGAGCCTCGGTTTCTGCCGGTAACCTCGTCTTCGTCCCTCTTCTCATGTGGTTGTTCGTTCGCTTCGGCTGGCAGAGCGGGGTGCTGATCCTCGGCGTCATCCTCTTGTCGCTGCTCCCGATGATCTGGTTGCTGATGCGGGATTCTCCGCGTGACGTCGGCGCCCGGGTTCGAGACGACGAGCCAGAACATCCCGAGCTCGCATCCACTGAGAACACTCGTCCGGGCCGGGTAATGGCTACGGCGATCCGGGTGCCGGAGTTCTGGTTGCTCAGCGCGACATTCTTCATTTGCGGAGCAACCTCGAACGGGATTATTGGTACGCACCTCATCCCGCATTCGATCGATATCGGCATCCGGGAGGTGACGGCTGCGTCGATCATCGGCATCATGGGGGCGATGAACTTTGTTGGCACTATCGGATCCGGGATACTGACTGATCGCTACGATCCCAGAAAGCTGCTGGCGATGTACTACATCCTTCGCGGGCTGTCACTGTTTCTCCTGCCGTTTGTTGCCGGGTTCTGGGGACTGGTTATTTTCGCAATCGTCTTCGGGCTGGACTACATCGCGACGGTGCCGCCGACGGTCGCCCTTACCGCAGATATTTTCGGCCGCGAGCGCGTCGGAACGGTGTACGGGTGGATCTTTCTCGCGCACCAGTCAGGTGCAGGGGCAGCGGCGTATCTTGGTGGATACTCGCGGGATGCACTGGGTGACTATCAGCTTGCATTCCTTGCGGCTGGAGGGCTGGCTATCGCCGGCGGACTTATGGCACTCTGTATTTTTCGAAGAGGAGCGCCTGAACGGGAGCTCGATGTCGTCCCGGCTCGCACGTGAGTGGAGTTGCCGGAGTAGTCTTGTATAAGACGTGCACCGACGGGTTCTGGTTGACAGAGATTTCACAAGCTGCTAGTATGCAATGATAGAGAGACGAGGATCTCTACAGGGATATTTCAGAATGGTGAGTTACCAGGTGGCAAGTAAAGCGATTGCAATCAATCGGCCGGCATCGTTCGAGGGCATTGTCCTCGAAGCGTTGGCTACTGCAGTTGCTGATTTCGCCGACCTCCTTAGCGCGCTCGTACTCGGTGTAGTACGCCTCATTATTAGCGGCCGTGTAGCCGTTGGAGGTTTTGCGAGAAGCTAGGGATCACGAACGAAGATACCAAGTTTCGCAGGCCTCCGGAACAACCGGAGGCCTGTTTGTGTTCAGGGCGCGAATTCGAACGGCGAGTAGTGCGGATCGATGAGAGGTGATGAGGAATATGGTTTCAACGGATGCCGCCGCCGAACAGAAAACGAAACAAGCGACAGAGGCGCACGAGGTGAAGCCGCAAACGGGCGCACGATTGCTCTGCCAGGCGATGGAGCGTGAGGGTGTCGATCTTGTGTTCGGGTATCCGGGTGGGGCGGTCATCCCTCTCTACGATGTTATTCCCGAGTTCAACATGCGGCACATCCTTGTTCGACATGAGCAGGGCGCCGCTCACGCGGCAGACGGCTATGCCCGGGCGACTGGCAAACCAGGAGTCTGTATCGCCACTTCTGGCCCGGGTGCGACCAATCTGGTGACCGGAATCGCAACGGCAATGATGGATTCCGTGCCGATGGTCGCCATCACCGGCCAGGTCCCGCAGGCCGTCATCGGTAGCGACGCGTTCCAGGAAACGGACATCACCGGCATAACGATCCCTATCACCAAGCACAACTTCGTGGTGCGTCGTGTCGAGGATATCGGACCGACGATTCAAAAAGCGTTTTATCTGGCGACCTCCGGCCGTCCAGGACCGGTTCTGGTGGATGTGCCCAAGGATATACAGTTGACCGAGGGGACGCTTGCTCCTCGAGGCCCGATAAACCTCCCCGGATATCGACCCACGATGGTTCCGCATCGCCGTCAAATCAAGAAAGCCGCGGAGCTCATCGATCAGGCGGAGCGTCCACTCATCCTGGCAGGCCACGGGATTCTTATTTCGGAGGCGAGCGATGAACTGATCGCCCTTTCCGAGTATGCGGATATCCCGGTGGGCCTCACTCTGCTAGGAATAGGCGGCTTTCCCGCATCGCACCCGAACTGTCTCGGTATGGTCGGTATGCATGGGTTCGCTCATGCCAATCACGCGATCAATGAAGCTGATGTGCTCATCGGTATCGGGATGCGCTTCGACGACCGGGTCACGGGTCGGATCAGTGAGTTCGCTCCCAATGCGAAGATCATTCACGTCGATATCGATCCGGCTGAAGTCGGAAAGAATGTTGAAACGGCTGTTCCGGTGGTTGGTGATGCGAAAGAGTCGTTGCGGCTTCTGCTCGATACCGTGACTGAGACCGACCGCAGCGGATGGTTGGGCGCCATCGACGAATGGCGTTATCCGCTGCCGTCTACCCCTGCGTCGATGGATGGCAATCTGCCGCCACAGTACGCACTGGAACGCCTGCATGCCCTCACCGAGGGTAAGGCGATTGTGTCGACGGATGTCGGCCAGCATCAGATGTGGGCTGCGCAGTTCTACAAGTGCGACTTCCCGAATCAATGGCTCTCATCGGGTGGCCTCGGGACGATGGGTTACGGAGTCCCATCTGCGATGGGCGCCGCCTTTGGCAATCCCGATCGAGAGGTGTGGGCGATCGTCGGAGATGGCGGCGTGCAGATGACGCTGTTCGAGTTCGCCACGATCGTGCAGCACAATCTCAACGTCAAAATCGCGATTATCAACAATGGCTACCTGGGTATGGTTCGGCAGTGGCAGCAGCTGTTCCATGATCGAAACTACTCGGAGACGCCGATCACCAGCCCTGACTACGTGATGCTCGGTCAGGCATACGGCATGGCATCGCGGCGGGTGTCGAAGCCGAACGAAGTCGAAGAAGTCATCCGCTGGGCCCAGTCAATCAACGGGCCGGTACTGGTGGAATTCGTCGTCAACCAGGAAGAGAATGTGTATCCAATGATCCCGTCCGGCGGATCATTCCGGGAGATTATCGAGCAGCACGAAACGGAGTGGTAGGAAGATGCGCAGTCATACACTGGTCGTGCTGGTTGAAGATCAGCCAGGGGTGATGAACCGGATCATGAGTCTCTTCCGGCAACGGGGTTTCAATGTCGACAGCATCGCTGTCGGCCATTGCGAGACGAGTGATCAGTCACGGGTCAATCTGGTTGTTCGCGGCGACGACAGGACGATCGAGCAACTGACCAAGCAGCTCTATAAACTGCTGGAAGTGATCAAGGTTACGAACGTGACCGGCGAGAACCTGATACAGCGAGAACTCGCGTTGATCAAGATTGCCGCTAGCGAACGTACCCGAGGCGATATCATGCGGCTGGTTTCCGAGGTGTATAGGGCTCGGATCGTCGATGCCTCGCCGGACTCGCTCGTGATCGAGGCGACTGGGCCATCGGACAAGATCGAGTCGTTGATCTCGTTGATTCGCCCGTACGGGATCAAAGAGATTAGCCGAACGGGAATGGTGGCGATGCAGCGCGGCGCTGGTACGGTCAGCGCAACTCGTCAGGAAGCCATCGTCTAAGTCACCGTGCCAGCAAGAACGGCGGCGCGAGGCGCCGGGAACGGCAAGATTGCGCGGGAGAATCGCGATTGTAGGCGCTAGCGCATCCTGCTATACTTGTAAAGTATTTGGTCGTAATTTGCGCGCGGGAATGAAGAAGGAGGCGCCGGGTAGATGGCGTTGCATAAGGCTCAGAAGCAGGATATCGTTACTGATTTCCAGACCCACGAAGAGGATACCGGGTCACCGGAAGTACAGATTGCGTTGCTGACAGAGCGGATCAACAATCAGGTTGGTCATCTGCGCGAGCATCCGCATGACAACCATTCACGACGCGGCCTGTTGAAGCTGGTCGGTCGGCGACGACGGCTGCTGAGCTATCTCAGCAAGAAGGATATCGAGCGATATCGTGAGACGATCACGCGACTCGGACTCCGCCGCTAATCTGAAGTCGAATGTATGACGAGTCGGTGCAATTTCCCGTTCCCGCGGGTAATATCAGACTATCTGATGCTGACATGCCTTCCGGACCAGCCCAGGGGTGTAACCCCTGGGCTGTTGTTTTTGTCAGGCTTGTTGTCGTGGGATAACGAGGCGCCGACGCCTAACGAGCGTACGAAATCCTGGTGAGAAGGCGAGGTGTTAGGTATTGGAGTACGGTGACAACAGCGTTGCAGACCCGCGAGTTGTCATCGAACACCAGTTCCTAACCCCTCCCACACCAGGCGAGAAGTAAGGTCCAGATTGTGCGAGCCCGGGATATGGGTTCGGCGTTTAGAGATGTGGGAGAGTAAGTATGGCTCCAGTTATTACCGAAAAGTCTATTGAAATCAATGGCAGGACGATGACCATTGAGCATGGCCGAATCGCCGGTCTGGCTGATGGCGCGGTAACGGTCCGCTACGGGGACACACTGATCCTGTCGACCGCCGTTGGCTCAAAAGAACCGCGGCCGGGGGTTGATTTCCTGCCCCTTACGGTGGACTACGAAGAGCGGATGTACGCGGCCGGCAAGATTCCCGGCGGATTTATCAAGCGTGAAGGCCGACCTTCGGAGACCGCTACACTGACAGCGCGTCTGACCGACCGGCCGCTGCGCCCACTGTTTCCGAGTGGCTGGCGCTCTGAGATCCAGGTCATCACGACCGTACTTTCAACTGACCAGCAGAATTCGCCGGACGTGCTGTCAATCGTCGGCGCGTCGGCAGCTCTGACGATTTCGGATATTCCCTGGAACGGGCCCATCGCAGCGGTGCGAGTCGGTGATATTGACGGCAACCTGGTCGTCAACCCGACGCAGGCTGAGCTCGAGAACAGCAAACTGGACATGATCGTCGCGGGTACCGCTGATGCGGTCATGATGGTCGAGGGTGAAGCGAACGAAGTCTCCGAAGAGCGGATGATCGAAGCGGTCATGACCGGTCATGATCAGATCAAGCGCATCGTTGAGCTGCTCAACGAGCTTCGCGAAGCCATTGGCAAGCCGAAGCGCGAGTTCACCGCTCCAGAGGAGAACACGCAGCTTATCGAGAAGGTCGAGAGTTTCGTCTCGGACAAGATGCGCACGGCACTGTTCCATCCGGACAAGGAAGAGCGAATCGAAGCAACCGCGGCAGTCAAGGTCGAGGCTGTGGAACATTTTTGCACGGCAAAGGACGGAATATCTGAGGAAGAAGTCGCGGCGCTCCCCAGCGCGCGCGAAGTTTCAGATATTTTCCAGTCGCTGGTCAAAGGCATGGTCCGTCGCGAGATACTCGATTCCGGCGAGCGCCCAGACGGACGCAAGCCAGACGAGATCCGCGAGATCTGGGGCCAGGTTGGCTATCTTCCACGAACGCACGGTTCGGCGATTTTCACTCGCGGTCAGACCCAGGCCGTCACTATCGCAACCCTTGGCACGTCCGGTGAGGGGCAGATGATCGACGGTATCGGTCTTGAAGATAATAAGCGGTACATGCACCACTACAACTTCCCGCCATACAGTGTCGGAGAAGCTCGCTTTATGCGTGGACCGAGCCGTCGTGATATCGGACACGGTGCGCTGGCCGAACGGGCGCTGCTCCCGGTGTTGCCAGATGTAGATACCTTCCCGTACACGCTTCGACTTGTCTCGGAGATCGTGACGTCCAACGGCTCGACCTCTATGGCGAGTGTCTGTGGCAGCACGATGGCGCTCATGGATGCTGGTGTGCCGATCACGGCGCCGGTTGCCGGTATGGCTATGGGGCTGATCACCGAGGGCGACGGCGACCGCTATCAGATCCTGAGCGACATTCAGGGCGTTGAAGACGCGCTCGGCGACATGGACTTCAAAGTCGCTGGCACTGCTGAGGGCGTGACTGCTATTCAGATGGACATCAAGGTTCAAGGCATCACCGCTGAGATCATGCGGGAAGCACTGGATCAGGCCCGGAAGGGTCGCCTGTTCATCCTGAGCAAGATGGCCGAGGTTATCCCTGCACCGCGTGGTGGTGTTTCCGACTTTGCCCCGCAGATCACTCGAATTCAGATCGACAAGGCTCAGATCGGTATGCTGATCGGCCCCGGTGGTAAGACGGTCCGCGGTATCCAGGAAGAGACCGGCGCGAAGGTCGAGATCGAGGAAGACGGCACGGTCTACATTAGTGCCGTTGATCGATCCAGCGCCGAAGCCGCGATCGCACGCGTAGAGGCGCTGACCAAGGTGCCCGAAGTCGGCGAGGTCTACACCGGGAAGGTCAAGACAATCATCGCCTCTGGTGCGTTTGTCGAGATTCTCCCCGGCAAGGATGGGTTTGTCCACATCTCCGAGCTGGAGAACCGGCGCGTTGAAAAAGTCGAAGACGTCGTCGAAGTTGGTCAGGAAGTGACCGTGGTCGTTAGCGCCATCCGGAACGATGGCAAGATCAATCTTTCCCGGAAGCGCATGCTTCAGGGGGAAGACGGTGGTAGCAATCAAGGCGGCGGCAGTGAAGGCGGCGGCGGTAATCGCGGCTCCGAGCGGCCCAGCGGTGGCGATGGTGGACGTCAGGAATCGCGCAGTGGTGGCGGCGATCGCGGTGGAAATCGTGAGCCGCAACGAGCCCAGCCCGAATCTGGCGACTCGGCACCTTCCGGCGAAGGCGAACAGATCATGCGTCGCCCGGGTGACAGTCGGACTCCACCCGGCCGGAGCTAGTACTCGGACCCAGACATATCGACAGCTGAAACCGGCGCCGGGG
>JBBDTL010000019.1:11643-12136 GCA_040904465.1 Thermomicrobiaceae bacterium
AGGCCCGCGCCGGTCTGCGTTGTTACCAGTCGTCAGATTGCCGGGATACCGTCTCCAGTGACTGAAAATGACGCTCAATCAACATCAACGCCACGACACCGAGCATTACGCCAAACCAGAGTGTCGCGAATCGCACCAGCAACGTAGCCGCACCGGCAATCTGGTTCGACATCATGTCCTCCGAAACCAGCAGCATCAGCAGTCCCGCCACCGAGGCTTCGGCTGCTCCGAGCCCGCCGGGCAACATCGAGAGCGAGCCGAGGATTGTCGCGCTGGCCATGACGAAAAAGGCGAGGATCAGAAACTCGGTGTTAGCGGGCATACCCAGTCCGATCAGAATCAGATAGAACGCCAGGCACTCTCCTGCCCACGAGACAGTTCCGATCGCTGTGGCGATCAACAGATTTCGGTTTTTCAGGAGAATGTAAGTCGAGTCGTACAGCCGGTGCAGGATGTGAACCCGAGGTGCGATAAACGGCACCTGCTCGGATTT
>JBBDTL010000020.1:0-12130 GCA_040904465.1 Thermomicrobiaceae bacterium
TGTCTCGTTCCTCCATTTGATCGGCGCGGAAAATGGCGAGCTTGCCGGTGGACATCTCGGGAGTGGATTCGCTGAACTCTTCCGATTAATCGTAGGTGAGATCGGTACCGGCGTCGTCATGTTGAGCGTCGGAATCATCGGTATTTACTACCTGACCGGTGTCGACGCTGTCGGCGTCATCCGAACCTGGCGGCAGCGCTCACTAAACAGTGCTGCGTCTGCAGAAACCTTGAAGATGCCTCCTGACAGCCAGTACGCACGGTCAAAGTCCAGGCAGGATGGCAAGGCCGGGAGCAAGGCGATCGCGGCTGAAGCGGAGCCCATTGACGTGCCGCACAAACCAGTCATCAATGTTCCGAAGTCTTCGACGCCGGCGAGCGCAGACAGCAAGCCGAAAAACGCGCACCTTAGCGAGAAGAACGGAAAGCCAAGCGTCATCACCGGACCGCTGCC
This sequence comes from Thermomicrobiaceae bacterium, assembly GCA_040904465.1. Lineage (GTDB taxonomy): Bacteria > Chloroflexota > Chloroflexia > Thermomicrobiales > Thermomicrobiaceae > SLMJ01. Next base: position 454 of record JBBDTL010000020.1, read on the forward strand.
GTTGCCGGATCTTGATCGATTGGCGCTGTATGAAGGTGGAACTCCGGATCCTGGTGAGCTGGAGGACAAAGCTGGCTTGATCGAAGAGACACTCAAGAATTTCAAGGTCAGCGCTTCAGTTCGAGAAGTCCATCCAGGCCCAGCGGTGACACTGTTTACCCTCAAGCCCGGACCGGGTGTAAAAGTACGCCGGATCACCGAGCTACAGAACGATCTCGCGCTCGCGCTGGCAGCTCCGTCCATCCGGATTGAAGCTCCAGTTCCCGGGATGGCGAGAGTTGGTGTCGAGATTCCCAACCAGACGGTGCACACCGTTGGTCTTCGCGAGACGATTGAGTCGACAGACTTCATTAATTCGAAGGCAAAGCTGCCACTGGCACTCGGCCGGGACGTGAACGGTAGCTATCGTGTCTCCGACCTTACCCGGATGCCGCACTTGCTGATTGCGGGCTCAACCGGTTCGGGCAAATCAGTCTGTATCAACGGAATCATCGCAACGTTCCTGGCGACGAACCGTCCGGAAGATCTCCAGATGGTGATGATCGACCCCAAGATGGTCGAGCTCGTCGGGTTCAACGGCGTACCGCATCTCAAGGGCCCGGTCGTCACCGAAATGGACAAGGTTGTGCCGGCCTTGCGGATGGTCCTGAAGGAGATGGAAGATCGGTATCATCGTTTCTCCGCGCTCGGAGTCCGAAATATCGACGGGTACAACCTGAAGCGCGAAGACGATCCATCGCTCGAGAAAATGCCGTACATGGTCGTGATTATCGATGAGCTCGCCGACCTGATGATGACCGCCCCGGACGAGGTGGAAACGTTGCTGGTTCGGCTGGCTCAGATGGCCCGGGCGACCGGGATTCATTTGCTCATCGCGACACAGCGGCCGTCGGTGGACGTCATCACGGGATTGATCAAGGCGAACGTGCCAGCTCGGATCGCTTTTGCGGTAACGTCGCAGACGGACAGCCGGGTTGTCCTTGATCTACCGGGAGCCGAGCGCTTGCTTGGCAAGGGTGACATGCTCTATCTTCCGCCAGACGCCGCCAAGCCGAGTCGAATGCAGGGGGCATTTATCGACGATGCAGACCTGCAGTACCTGGTTGAGCACTGGAAGGGACTGTACCCGGAATATGAGTATGACCCGGAGTGGGTTGAACTGCCGGCGCCGGAGAACAGCGGCGATGGCGGCGCAAATGACGATCTGCTGGAGAAAGCTGAAGCGATCGTCCGGCAGCAAGGATCGGCGTCAGCATCGATGCTTCAGCGCCGACTACGGATCGGCTACAATCGGGCTTCACGTTTGATCGAGCAGCTGGAAGCCGCTGGGCTCGTTGGCCCCGCGGACGGTCCACGGGGCCGCAAGGTCTACGTTGGCGAAGGCGACGACCTCGACGAGTGAGGAACGGTCGTCAGGAACTTGCGTGTATCTCCAACGACTCTTCAGCTGGAGCCGATTGTTGAGCCTTTGAGTAACAGGGACCGCAGTAGACTGGACGCCCCTGGCGCGGAACGAACGGCACTGTGGTGTGAGCGCCGCATTCGGCGCAGATCACCTGATGCTGGACTGCGGGCTTGACGCCCATTTCGACTTTCCGGGCAGCCCTGCACTCCGGGCACCGTACAGGAATGTTTTGCAACCCCTTTTCCCGGAAGAATGCCTGCTCTCCGGCGGTCCAAATAAACTCACCGGAACAATCACGGCACTTTAGTTCCCTGTCGTTGTAGCTGGACCTGTCAACCATGTCCCCACCCCCTTCCAAAGGTTCACGTACCCCAGTGCAGAAGAAGAAGCCTGCTGCACGTTTGACTCTCCACACCAGATCGCGCGTGGAAGCGTTCTTATTGTCCGCCAGTATTTCCTGATGGCCTTGAAGGTTTTGGGTACCGTACCATAGTTTGTTTATCGGCGCAAACTCACTGTTTGGATGAATGGCACGACGTATACAGAGTTTCGGTTGAGGCCCCGCGAGCACGTTCACCGGCAACGACACTAGTCGCCGAACGGGTACCGGAGGCCCCGCTGGATCAGAAACACGAATTGCGTGTCTTAGACAGCATTGATCCTGCCGTTTCGGCAGCCACGCGCGAGTTCCCGGTGGATCCGATCAGATCGGGGCACACAGCCCGCCGTCCTTCCTTTGCTATACTTTCGGTGTGGTTGGCAGCAGAAACGAACCGGGGGCACTGTGAAGACATCGATTACGGCAGAACCTGTCAACCGGCTGATCAATGAGTTTTCAAAACTCCCGGGAATCGGGCCAAAATCTGCGGCGCGACTGGCGTATTACATTCTTCGTGGAAGCAAGGATGAGGCGACGTCTCTTGCCGATGCGATTGTCGATGTTAAGGAACGGATTGGCTTGTGTTCGGTCTGTTTCAATATGTCCGAGTCAGACCCATGCCCGATCTGTTCCGATCCTGAACGAGATCGTACTCTGGTCTGCGTCGTTGAAGAGCCACTTGACGTCATCGCGCTTGACCGGACTGGACAGTACAACGGTCTCTACCACGTGTTGCACGGAGCGATTTCTCCAGTTGACGGGATTGGCCCTGATCAGATACGCATCCACGAACTGATCGAGCGGGTCAAGACCTCTGAATTAGAGGAGGTCATCCTGGCAACGAATCCGAACATTGAAGGTGATGCCACCGCGATGTACGTCGCGCGGCAGTTGCTCCAGTTCGGGGTGAACGTAACAAGGCCCGCAAGCGGATTGCCCGTCGGCGGGGATCTTGAATATGCTGATGAGGTCACCCTCGGAAGGGCGCTTTCGGGAAGGCGGACGCTTTAATCGAACGCGGTCACGAACAACGGCGCTGGAACATGATCGAGCCAGTCAGATTTATCTCACTCAGGAGCCATGGTGACAGCATCCGAAATTGACGTTCGACCAATTCGAGTCCAAGATCTTATCCGCCTTCGATCGATGCGGACCGACGCGATCATGCCTGATCTTGCGCAGGCGCCGCTCGGTCATCGATTCGCGGATCCGCTGTCAGTGCTTCCCATTTCCCGTCGGGCAAGAAAGTCGTTCGTTGCCTTTCACGGTGGGCGACCTGCGGGCTTGATGGATCTTATCGCTGATCCCGAGAATCACCGCTGGATATTCTCCCGGCTCTTGACGTGCCAGCACCTGTCGTTCGACGAGCATGCCGGCACCCGGGAATCAGTGTGGAGTGAGCTCGTTCTTCAAGCGATCCGTGCGGCTGGTGCAGCGCGAGCGAAACGGATCCATGCGATTCTCGATGAGGATTCGGCGGTCTTACCTGTGATGCAGTCAGCCGGGTTCGCCGAATTCGCCCAGGACGCACTCCTGATGGCGCAGCTTCTTCCAAAGCTGGAGCCAGCGGGTATTGTGCGGCGGCAAGATGCGAGCGACGTCTGGGCGATTCATCAGCTCTATCATCAAGTGACACCACGGCCAGTTCAGTATGCAGAGGCGTTCACGAGTAACTACTGGGGACTGTCAATCCCGGGACAGCAGGCCGCGCGCGGCTACGTCGTCGAGGACGGATTCGAGATCATCGCACATTGCCGCGTGACCTTCGGATGTGAAGGACCCATACTGCACGTGATGGTTCGTCCCGACGCAAATGAGCTACTGGCACCAGTGGTACGAGACGTTCTCAATGATCTTGCTCCGAACGCAAAGCGACCGGTTTCGATTATCGTACCGGACTACTTGCAGGAATATACCGAGGCCCTTGTGGGCCTCGGTTTTGATCTTCAACGACGCCAGACGCGACTCGTCAAATACACCGTTGTTGCCCGTCGGATGCAGTTCAGCAGCTTAGAAGAGTTTGCCAGGGAAGTTCCAGAGCGGGTCGCGGCGGGGACACCGAGCATGTATCTTGCGCCGACTGCCGCAAACGACGGATCATCGAAACAGGAACAGGACACTCAGGACTGGAATGGACTCAGTTAGGAGCAACGTGCAGCCAGAGAAAATTGTTGAGCCGGTTATCGAACATGAAGTGACTGATAACCTCGAAGATCTACTGGCCGTGCTGCCGCCGCGGCTCGTAGCAGTGCTCCTCGAGATCAATGGTGAGCAGGAGCGCGGGGATCTGATCGAGATCGTTCTCGATCTCGGCCGGCGCCCGGAAGCCCGATTTCATCGACATGAAATGTTTCTGACCGAAGACGAAGTAACGCGAGAAGATCTCGCGTTCGTTGCTGAGCGCATCGGCGAGTTCGGCGACGATAACCGGGCAGGCATTGAGCGTACCCTGCATCGAATCTCGGCGATTCGGAGCCGTACTCGTGATATCGTCGGATTAACGTGCCGGATCGGTCGGGCAGTATACGGCACGATCGGCATGCTTCGTGATCTTGTGGAGTCAGGCGAGAGCATCTTGCTGCTTGGGCGTCCCGGTGTTGGGAAGACAACAATGCTCCGCGAGACGGCACGCGTTCTCGCTGATGATCTTCGCAAGCGCGTTGTAGTGGTCGATACGAGCAACGAGATCGCCGGCGATGGGGATATCCCTCATCCATCGATCGGCCGTGCCCGGAGAATGCAGGTGCCGACGCCATCTCTCCAGCATGCGGTAATGATCGAGGCGGTCGAGAACCATATGCCGGAAGTAATCGTGATCGATGAGATCGGCACGGAGCTTGAGGCCGCTGCCGCCAGAACGATCGCCGAACGCGGTGTCCAGCTCGTTGGAACGGCCCACGGCAACACGCTCGAGAACCTGATGATGAACCCCACGCTCTCTGATCTTGTGGGTGGAATCCAGTCAGTGACGCTCAGTGACGAAGAGGCCAAGCGACGGGGCACGCAGAAGTCAATCCTCGAGCGCAAGGCTCCACCTTCGTTTTCTGTGATGGTCGAGATCCAGGAGCGAGACAGGTTCGCGGTTTACCAGGATGTTGCTGAGTCGGTCGATTCGGTCCTCCGCGGTTCCGACCCTGATGTCGAAATTCGAGAGCGCAAGCCAGATGGCTCGGTGGAAGCGACGCGGGTCCGTCCGACACGGTCTCAGGATGAACTCGAACAACAGCGCGGACGCCGGCAGCGCAACCGGTCAGGTCGAGCCAGAACCAGTGACGAACTGGACCGCGAGATGGATGCGACTCCGACCAGCGAATCGGAAGATCGAAGTTCACCTCCGCCTCCGGCCGCTGCCCCGACACCAAGAGCGATGTTCGGAGCAGGCCGGGGAACCCGAGAAAAGCCTGTGCGCGTATTCGCATTCGGTGTGAGCAGGAACCGGCTTGAGCAGGCAATAAACCAGATGTCGGTCCCGGCGACGATTGTTCGGGATCTTCGTGGTGCGGATGCGGTCATCACATTGAAGAATTATTATCGTCAGCGTCCGAAACCGCTCAGGGAAGCTGAGTCGCGTGGGTTGCCCGTCTTTGTTCTGCGTAGCAACACCGTGACGCAGATGGCGAATCTGCTGAGCTCGTTGTTCAGTGAAGACCGTTCGACAGAGGTAGGTTCGGAGTCGGTTGAACAGTGGGCTGACGAGGACACGAATGGTTCGATTCCGGAGGACCAGATTGCAGCTGCCATGTTTGAGGCGGAAACGGCAATTCACGATGTCCTGAGGGGCGCCAGAAGCGTTGAGTTGCGCCCGCAGGCCTCCCGGATTCGGCGGTTGCAGCATGAACTTGCCGAGCGATACAACGTGGAGTCACGAAGTCTTGGGTCGGACCCATTCAGGCACGTCGAGGTGCTGCGGCGGGGCGAATTCGCGTGAGCTTGTTCGTAACCTTTGAAGGTCCTGACGGAGCAGGTAAGTCGACACAGGTCCGGCTGGTCGCGGACTTGCTGCGTAAGTCTGGTACACATGTAGTTCTCACGCGTGAACCGGGTGGTACTCCGCTGGGAGAGCGTATCCGGTCAGTTTTACTCGATCCCGGGGAGTGTGCTATCGTGCCGCGGGCTGAAGCGTTGCTGATGTCAGCGGCTCGCTCCCAGCACGTATCTGAGGTCATTCAACCCGCATTGGAAGATGGGGCAATCGTGTTGTGCGATCGCTTCGTTGACTCCACACTCGCATATCAAGGTGCCGGAAGGGGTCTGTCAGTTCCGGCTCTGACGAAGTTGCAGGAGTTCGCCGTGGAGTCCCTCAAGCCCGACCTGACAATCCTCCTGGACCTGCCTCCTTCCTCGGGAATTCAGCGTCGCCGCGAATCCGGAATTCCGCTCAACCGACTGGACGAGGACGATCTCGCATTTCACCAACGGGTACGTGAGTGGTATGTTCAGGAGGCGCGCCAGCACCCAGAGCGCTGGACCGTGCTCGATGCAACTCGGCCGGAAGGTGAACTTGCGGTGGAAATTGCCGAGCTGATACGCGTTCGAGGGCGAACGGGAGAATTGAACGCCGGGACGAACAGGGTGAGCGGATGAAACTCGTATTTGCCGTCGTGCAAGGAAAGGACGCGGAAGGTCTAACTGATGCGCTGCGGGGGAGTGGCTACCGCTTCACCCAGGTGAACAGCGCCGGTGGCTTTCTTCGTGAACACAATGTCACCGTCCTGATCGGAGTGGATGACGCGTCTGTTCCGGACGTGCTACGAGTAGTTAAGCAGAACTGCTACAGCCGAACGCAGTACGTCAATCCATTGTTGCCGGTTATCGAACCCGGGGAATTCTATGTGCCGAACCCGGTCGAGGTGCAGGTGGGCGGCGCGACAGTCTTCGTATTGAATGTACGGCAGTTCGAACGAATGGGTTAACTTCCCGCCGGTGTCGGTGGGCTTCCCGCTGGAGTCCTGATTTTCATGGAAGCATTGATCGCCAGAGCAGTTCAGATCTTGATCGCCCTCGGTGGCGCGTATCTCGTAACGCTCTGGTTCGCGATCGTTGTCTGGACGTTCCAGGATATACAGTCCCGCAGTCGCAGCGTAGTTGCTCAGATATTCTCAACGCTGGTCGTGCTAATCTTCTCGATTCCGGGATTGCTCGTCTACATGATCCTTAGGCCTCGCTACACCCTGGACGACGCGTTTCAGCGCTCGCTCGAAGAAGAGTACCTGATGCAGGACCTGGAGGAGCTTCCGCTCTGTCCCGGGTGCCAGCAGTATGTCGAAGATGAGTGGGTATTCTGTCCCAACTGCCGGACCGAACTGCGGGACAACTGCATCGCATGCGATCGTCTGATCGATCTTCGGTGGGAGATCTGTCCCTATTGCGGCACCGAGCAGTATGCTGACGATGAAGATGCTCTTCCGGCGCCGCCTGCGCAGCCGATCATCTCTCCGTCGCCTCAATATCTCGGACGCCCGCAACTCAGCCCGACCCAGATTGTCCAGATTGCCTCGAACGAGGAGCCGACGCGACCAATCATTCCGGCGACCGTGCGAGTTGATTTGCGGAGCGGCGACATTCTCACCGAACAGGTCCCGAATCTCCCGTTGTCTGCTCCTGTTCGTCAGCTAGGCGGGCACGGAGAATCTCGCCGGGTTTCCCTCTATGGCAACGGAGCTCATGAGGTCGTCGAGGGCGACCAGGTCGCGGAACCGGATACGATTCTCACCGGTGTCGACGAACTTGTGGCGACGGACAATCAGACTGAGTCAACGGATACCCCGGCCCCAGCTGATGCTGGGTTGGAGACAGCCGAACCGGATGACTCGCCAGCACCCACAATGGATGAGCCCGAGCAGAAATCAACGGGTAGCGCCGAATCGGGTTCTGGAAACCGCAAACGGAAGCGCCGCTCGCGCCGCAAGAAGTCAACGACCACCGGCGACGGTGCGGAAGAGACGTCGTCAGATTAGCGTCGCACGGAAGAGTGGTCGCACCCGTGGCCGCGTGCTCTATCTATGGCAGAAACATCCGCGTAGCTGCCGATGCCCCACGTCTGAATAGTCCGGATCCCGGTAGACCTGACTCGTGCTGAAGCAGGTGCCTCAGTGCTTGCTCGATTTCAGGAAACCGAAACCGGTATCCCGCTTCCGCAAGACGGCTGGGAATGGCGAACTGACCGAGCAGTATCGTATCTGAGACTTCACCCATGGCCGTCCGCAAGGCGAACCCCGGAACTGGGAACAATGAAGGTCGGTTCATTGCCCGTCCGAGTGCCGAAGCAAACTCCGCATTGGTAACTGGCCCGGGAGCACATAGATTTACCGGGCCTGTGACGGTGCTGTCCTTGATTAGAAATCGGATCGCTTCAACTTCATCGTTAATATGTATCCAGGAGATTCCCTGCTTGCCCGAACCGGTTCTCCCTCCGAGAAACAGATGAAATGGCATCGCCAGTGGCGGGAGAGCGCCCTCATCGACGTTCAGGACTGGACCCGACCGGATAACAACCCGACGCGACCCCAACGCTTCAACTGGGGCGGTCGTTCCCTCCCATTCGACACAGAGGTTGGCGAGAAAATCGTCGCCCGGTGGCTCGCTCTCGTCGATGAAACGATCCTCCCGATGACCATAGTAATTGATTCCGGATGCCTGAATAAATGCCGGAGGGATGTGCCCGGTAGTTCTGATACCGGCGAGGACTGCCTTCCCAGCGTCAATACGACTCTGACGCATCAGTTGTTTGCGTGACTCGGTCCATCGGCCACCGCTCAAATTCGACCCAGCGAGATTCACGACCGCATCAGCCTCGGCCAGCTCGCCGCTCCAGCCTTCATCGGTTCTGGCGTCCCATTTGACGACCCGGGCGGAGTCGGAAAGCCCTGCTGGCCGATCGCTCCCACGAGACAGGATGATGATTTCGTCGCCGTCTCGTGCCAACCGATCGGTCAACGCACGACCGATGAGTCCGGTCCCGCCGGTGATAATGATTTTCATTGATTTTGGACGCCTGCCTTTCCATCGCCAGAGATCAGCGTTCGCGCGGGTATGCGGGACTATTCAGCCGGAACGACGATTGAACCAGAAGCAGGCAATCAGTCGGTCGCGGACGCTAGCGGTCGTTCCCGAGTGAAGGGACAGCTTGAGGTCGAATCATGTAGTTGAATTTGCTGCGAAATGCCTGGTAAAAATCGGTTCCTTCGACCATGACCAGCCGGAACTGAGCACTCGCCGCGCGCACCCTGACAATGTCGTCGCGAAGAAGTCCGCTGTCCGGCGTTCCGTCCAGCAGTAGATCGCAGGGACTGTCATTGCCGACGACAAGCTCGATTTCTGCCTCCTCAGGGACGACCAGATTGGTCCGGATAGGGGAATGAGGACAGATCGGTACGACCGCGAAACCTCGCACGCCGGCGCCCAGAACAGGTCCGCCTGCCGCCATGCAGTACGCGGTGCTCCCCTGAGGAGTCGCCACGATCATGCCGTCGCCCGGATAGGTGTTGACGAACTGTCGGTCGATGTACACTTCAACGTCGACCATCGAAGATCCGCTGCGCAACACGACATCATTGACGGCCCAGCCTGAAAAGTGCGATCTATTTGAACGAATTAACTCAGCGGAGAGCGTTGGTCCTGATTGCACGCGGTACTGATATGCGATGAGGAGCGTTAGCGCACGTCGCCATTCATCGCGTTCGATCATCGCCATGAATCCGACCTTGCCAACGTTGATCCCGAGCAACGGGACGTCGGGATAGGTATGGGCCATGCGCATGATGAGACCGTCGCCACCCAGGGCGACGATCACGTCAACCGAGGAAGGATCGGCCAGTAGCTGGTCTTCAAGGACGAGGTCACAGGATTGCTCTTCTAACCATGCGGCAACCTCGATGCCGAGTTCCTGTGCATCGCTCTTGCTTCGAGCGGCGACAAGCCCGATCCGGATACTCATGGGTGATGGCCCGTTTCTACGTTGCTGGTACGCGTTCGTTCTGAAAACTACGTCCGAATTTCAGCCCAATGGTACCGCACCCGGGGGTAGCCTCGGGCCGGAATCGCAGCTGTTCTCAAAGAGAGCGTCAGTTGGGTCAGATTAATTGAGCGGAATCGAAGATCGACGAAACAACGCAAGTTCGCGCCGGGTTCGCTTGTACCGGTGCGAGGGAATTGTCATCCGTCGGCGAGATTTCGGAGAGGCAGACCGTCTCGTTACCTTGCTGACCGACGACTATGGCAAGCTACGGGCCCTCGCCAAGGGAACCCGAAGGACAAAAAGCCGTCTGGGCGGGCATCTCGAGCCGTACGCCCGGACCAATTTACTCATCGCCCGAGGGCTAAATCTGGACATTATTACTCAAGCGCAGGTACTGGACGCGATGAGTCACCTGAGGACGTCCGAGCAGTCAATCATGTACGCTGCGCACTGGTCAGAGCTTGCCGATCAACTGATGGTCGAAGCTCAGGAGAATCGTTTTGCCTATGGTTCGCTGGTGCGTGCACTGACATCACTGGAACTGGATAGAGCACCGGCTCTTACCTCACGTATTTGCGAGTGGGAAATGCTCGCGGCATCAGGATTTCAGCCGGAGTTGTTTCTCTGCACCGGGTGCGGAGAACGAATTGAGCCTGGGCTGAACGGTATGCACGCCGAGTCCGGGGGCGTGCTCTGTCCGAGATGCCACTCAATGACCCCGCAATCGATTGAAATCAGCAATGATGCGCTTCGTGTGATGCGCGCCATCGGTCGTGGTGAAGGGGATGTCTTCTACGAGCGGACCTTGAGCCCCGCGCTTCATCGCGAGGTCGAAGGAGTGATGATGTCCTACCTGAGGAATATCCTCGAGCATGATCTTCGCGCGTACCCGATCCTCAAGAGTATTGAAGAACTAGATTAGCGTCGCCCATATTAGCGCGCTCGGGCGGGACGCTCCCGCTCGCGGTGATCTCGACCTGTCTGGGGCGTTTGACGTTGAAACAGACGGCCGATAACGTTGAGCGCTGCTGCCGCAGAGCCTACGACCCTTCGCGTCATTCCTCGATCACTGCTTGATGGACGGTCCGCTGACCGGACAGGATGACCATGTACCGCGACCGGTGAGTCGTCTGCTGGCGCCTCAAACGATCCGCTATCTGCATCGGGACGCTGGGGGATCATCTCGTCAAGCTCCGAGCCCTCAATTGTTTCGACCTCGATGAGCCGTTCCGCGAGGCGATCCAGGTCGTCCTGGTATCGACGGATAAGAGACAGCGCCAGCGAGTGAGCGTGAGAGACAATGGCGAGCGCTTCCTGTTCGGCGGCGTATGTGGTCTGCGGTGAGAGCGGTGGTGCCGTTCCGTTGCCCGCGGAGAGCAACCCGAAGCTCTTGCCCATCCCGTAGCGCTGAACCATCGAGGCGGCGATGCTCGTCGCCTGTTCCAGATCATTGGACGATCCTGTTGTTACTTCATTAAAGACGATTTCTTCGGCTGCCATACCGGCGAGCAAACCGGCGAGTCGTTGCTCGAGCTGGGTGCGGGTCCAGAGACCACGGTCTTCGTCCGGAGTGATCATTGTGAAGCCGCCCGCCTGACCGCGTGCGACGATAGATACCTTGCGAACCGTGTCCGCGAAGGGCAGGACGTGAGTAACGAGAGCGTGCCCGGCTTCATGGAACGCCACGACGCGACGCTCGTGCTCACTGAACCGGCGACCGGTTCTGGCGGGGCCGGCAATTGTGCGTTCCAGCGCTTCAGCGAAGTGCGTCATGGTGATCACGGACTGAGATTCACGGCCGGCAAGGATCGCCGCTTCGTTGACGACATTGGAAAGATCAGCTCCGGTGAGTCCCGCAGTTCGCGCGGCGATTTCATCGAGGTTGACATCCCCGGCAATCGGCTTGCCGCGGGAATGGACGTTCAGGATAGAGCGG